>NZ_JBEPKD010000004.1:0-198370 GCF_040544555.1 Halalkalibacter oceani | reverse complement strand
GTACGACAGTTACGACGCGAGATACGAGACGTTAAAATACACACGACCGAAAGAATGCAAAGGCTGTCCGTTAGCGCAAGATACCCTCTGTCAAAGTTTGCGTAAACAGGCTCTCGTTGATGGTTAGAAGAAGCAGCCCGGCGAAGAGAATGAGGACAATGATCGATGCCGAAAGCGGAACAGCCTTTTTCAGCCTTGCAGCAATCGTTCCCCCCGGTTGATCACCATTGCCGGCCTCCTGTTCCTTAATTTTTTGAAACACTTTCTTGCGATCCTCCTCTGTAAAGCGCAGCCCATGCTCATCCTTTCTTCTGTCCATCGTTTTCCCCCTCCTCAGAAGAAGAGGCTTGGATTGAAGACATCGAAGAACTGTCCTTTATTTGGGCAAATGCGTTAAAAGAGCGGGACGGAAAGCCGCGTTATGAGATGATGTCTGCCGAAGCAAAAGAAAAATTTATCGAGGAACAGAAGACTGTTAGTGGAACGGACTGGAACTATGTCCTTTGCTGCTCAAGCCCATGGGTTGTGGAATTTGAGATAGAGCGGAAAGACGAGCATTCGGTGATGATCACATATCTCACGCAAACGAGCGAACCGCGTTACTACAAAAGTGTAGAAGTGATTTCTTTTCGTGAGGAGAATGGCAGGGCCGTAGTCGATGAGTATGAGACAGTGTTAGAAGATGAAGAGGTAAGGGAAGCCGAATAAGTGCTCTTAAGCAAAGGGCAAAACCCGCAAAATCAGGCAACGGCTACGCTTATTACGAAAAAGCTGCTGAAAACGTACGATTTTCAGCAGCTTCTTCACAACGGATTTGTGTCTGCTTTTACGATCTGCTTGCCGTTTGTTCCTTTGCATCAAGGATCTCCCCGGAAGCCTGGCTCGCGCGCTTAATAAAGAAGGAGAGAACCAAACTAATAAAGCCGAGAAGAAGAATGGTGAAATAAGCGTCATTGATTCCCTGAATGGAGGCTTCCATTAGCAGGTGGCTTTCTTCTCCAGCATTTGCCGCGCCTGTTGTCATTTTTTCGAGGTGAGTATTTGTTCTGCTTGTCATAATCGTTACGAGCAAAGATGTCCCTATGGCGCCGGCTACTTGTCTAACTGTATTGGAAATCGCCGTGCCGTGGACATGAAGGCTTTGCCGGAAGCTGATTTAGCCCTGCTGTCTGAACCGGCATCAAAAACAGCGCCATCCCAATTCGACTGCCAGTATACAACAGAATAAGGAAGGCATAAGGCGTTGCATCGGTCAGGTCGGTATAGCCGAGCGTTGCATAAGGATAATGGCGAAGAGAGCAAGGGACGTGAATCCAAGCTGCTGAAGGCCGGAATTCAAATGGAGGTTTTCATCTGGTATGATTCTGCCGCTTTAATCGGAACGATCGTCGCCTGGCTGAAAAACGACATGCCGTACACCCCGGCCTTTTTAGCGAAACAAATTTATTTGATTCATAACCGGGCGTGGAACAAGGTCGAGGAAGGGTAACGAAGCAGGATAGTTGACTCGACCGAGATCTTTTTCTATAGTTGCTATAGCAACAAAGAAAATTGACCGCTGCCATATATTCTCAATTGATGATGAGTATAGAGGCGAAAGAGGGAGGAACAAACTACACATAATGTAGTCAATTATATCCTGTCTCTTTAGAAAGGACGGTCAAGCATGTCAGATCAAGCATTTATAGCTGAAGCGATTATTAATGGTGAAAAAATAAGGTCGGAAAAGCAGGCCCCTCGTGAAAACCCGACCCGGCCGAGTGAGATTGTCGGTTACGCGCCGGTTAATACCCGTGAGGAGGCCGTCCAGGCGATAGAGGCGGCTTACGGCGCTTTTCCGGGTTGGACGGAAACGGCGATAGACGAGCGGATCGAGCGGATGAAAAGCGCGATTCAGAGGATGAAAGAGGCCGCGCCGGACATTGCGCATCTCTTATCAAAGGAACACGGAAAGCCGCTGTATGATTCGGAAGGTGAAATCGGTGTTTCACTTGCCTGGATGGAGTTTGCCTGCGAACATGCAAAAGAAGTATTGAAAAATGAAGTCCAAGAGCATGAGAGTGGGAAAACGATTATCGCCCGGGACGGGATCGGGGTCGTATCGGCGATTACACCGTGGAATTATCCGCTATCCTTGTCAACGATTAAAATTGCCCCGGCTCTTCTGGCGGGGAACACGATGGTGTTGAAGCCGAGTCCGTTAGCGCCTTTAGCTGTCAGCAAAGTCATTGAAATCATCGCCGGCGAGCTGCCAAAGGGTGTTCTGAATCTCGTGCACGGGGAAACGGATGTCGGTGTCGAATTGACGTCGAATCCGAAGGTGGCGAAAATTGCCTTTACGGGAGGAACGGAGACCGCGAAGCATATCATGAAAGCCGCTGCCGATACGATCAAGAAGATGACGCTTGAGTTGGGTGGAAATGATGCGGCGGTTGTTTTAGAGGACTTCGATGTTGAGGATGAGAGAGCAATGCGGCGCATTGTGATTTCCAACTTTTTAACGGCGGGGCAAATATGTATGATCGCCAAACGAATCTACGTTCACCGTTCCATTTATGACCGCTTTGTTGAGAAGTATATTGAAGCGGCGAATAAATGGATTCGAGTAGGTGACCCGTTTAATAAAGAAGTCACCATCGGCCCGGTGAACAATAAGAAGCAGGCGGAGTATGTCCAGAGCTTAATTGATGGTGCCGAGAGCAAAGGGGCAACAGTGATCAAGCTGGGCAGGATCGTAGATGAAGAGCTGTTCAATGAAGGCTATTTCATGCAGCCGACGGTCGTGCTGGAGGCGGATTATCATGATCCGATCGTGGTCGAGGAGCAGTTTGGCCCAACCGTCCCGATATTACCTTTTGATGATGACAGACATGCGATTGAGCTGGCAAATGATAGTATTTATGGACTGACGAGTTCAGTTTGGGGAGAAGAAGAGCACGCGATTAAGGTGGCGAAGCATATCCAGGCAGGGACGACGATGATTAATACAGCAGCTGTACAAGGGCTGGATGTCCGCTTTCCGTTCGGTGGTGTGAAGCAGTCGGGAATCGGGCGGGAATATGGAAAAGAAGGTCTTCTTGCTTATACGGATACGCATGTTATCAACATACCAAAAAACGGTGAGCTGCCATACATCCCTGAATAAAAAAAGGACGAAGCGTTACGGTTTACAAGCATGGAGAGAGCGCGGGGCTCTTTTCCATGCGGGTAGCGCCCGAAACGATTGTGATAATTTGAGGACTTTTGAGACAGCCCTTGATTCCTCTTTTAATGGCTGTTTTTTTGTTGGAGAAGAATTGGGAAAGAAGTGAAAAGGAATGGGGAAAACAAAGCTTTGGACGAAGGATTTTATTAGTATTTCATTAGCGAGCTTTTTTATCTTTTTAATTTTTTATATGCTGATGGTGACATTGCCGATTTATATTGTGGAGAGCCTGGCGGGCGGAGGTCAATCGATCGGGTTGAACGCCGCTTTATTCGTTATTGCCGCGATTGTCTTTCGGCCATTCGCCGGAAATTGGCTGCAATCAGTCGGACAAAAGAAAACGTTACTAATCGGTACTCTTATTTTTGTAGCAGGTTCATTTTTATACTTTTTTGCCTCGACGATTTTTCTTTTGTTGGTGCTGCGGATTTTGCACGGGGTCGGCTTTGGCATCGCGACGACCGCGACCGGGGGGATTGTCGCCACCGTTATCCCAAGGGAACGGCGTGGAGAAGGAATGGGCTATTATGCGACTTTCATGAATCTTGCCATGGTGATTGGCCCTTTTTTAGGTCTTTCTTTTATTCATTCGTGGGGCTACACTTTTTTAATGGTATTATGCGCCGTTTTTTCTTGTCTTGCCCTCATCTGTGCATTGCTTGTCAACGTAGCGGATAAAAGCGCGGCTTCCGCAGAAGTGGCCGCGGTCAAACAGCGGGTTAGTCTCGCTCAATTTTTTGAAAAAAGAACGTTCCCGATTGCGATTGTTGCTTTTGTTCTGGCATTTGTTTATTCAGGCGTCCTTTCGTTTATCTCGGTTTATGCCGAAGAGCTGAATCTGATTCAGGCTTCGAGCTTTTTCTTTGTCGTCTACGCAACCTTTCTGTTAATTTCCAGACCATTTACAGGACGCTGGTTTGATCTGTATGGAGAAAATAAAGTGATTTATCCATGCATCATCGTATTTGCTGTCGGCGTTTTGGTTTTGAGCCAAGTGGGATCAGGATGGATGCTCTTGCTCGCCGGAGGGCTGATTGGGCTTGGATTTGGTACGTTGTTTTCAAGCTTTCAGGCAATCGCCATTCAAGCTTCACCGCCTGAACGGGCAGGGGTTGCCACAGCAACGTTTTTTGTATTGTTTGATTCCGGGTTCGCCATCGGTTCATTTCTATTAGGTATTATGGCGACATATTTAGAATATGCCGATATTTATCTGGCCTGCTCAGTCCTTGTCCTATTATCAACGGGGCTCTATTATTTCTTTCATGGAAGAAAAGCCCGCCGGGAAAAAGCTGCTTTTTCTGGTACTTGAACAAATAGTAAAATTTTTCTTTTCATTTGAGCGGGACTTCTGTATACTGAGGGTAAATTGAATAAGCAATAACTGGGGGAGTCCAATGAGGTGGGCTGAGAAAGAAACACGTTGAAGTTTCTTGACCCTTGGGACCTGATCTGGCTCATACCAGCGTGGGGAAGTTAGCATAATAACAGCACATACATCTGTTTGCATGAGCCGGGTCCATTCGTTTACGTGATGGATCCGGCTTTTTAGATAGGCAGCGTCAGTCTGACGATGTCACGCGAAGAAGGCAATGCACAGCCTTCACGCCGTTGTGCCAGATCTCGTCCTTTCACACTTAAAATGTAAAGGAGAGATTTTTTTTATGTCGACATCTTCATTAAACGAAAAAAACATGTCCATTATGTCCAGCTTTGCCGGGAGTAAGAAGGTGTATGTCAATGGCTCCAGGCCCGATCTTAACGTACCGATGAGGGAGATTGAACTGAGTCCGACAACGGGCAGCTTTGGGGAAGAAGAGAACCCTCCTCTCCGTGTTTATGATACGAGTGGGCCGTATACCGATCCGGATTATACAGTGAATATGGAAAAGGGGCTTCCGGCGATTAGACGAGGGTGGATTGAAGAGCGTGGCGATGTGGAGGAATATGAAGGGCGTGAAATCAAGCCGGAGGATAACGGCTATCAGGACAAGGATGATCCAAGAGCGAATCACCGCGTCTTTCCAGGTTTAAAGCGGAAGCCGTTACGCGCGAAAAAAGGACAAAATGTCACCCAGCTGCACTACGCGAAAAAGGGAATCATTACACCTGAAATGGAGTTTATCGCGATCAGGGAGAATCTGAAGCCGGAATTTGTCCGAGAGGAAGTGGCAAGGGGGAGGGCGATTATCCCAGCTAATATCAACCACCCCGAAACGGAGCCGATGATCATCGGACGAAACTTTCATGTGAAAATTAACGCGAATATCGGCAACTCCGCTGTTTCTTCTTCGATTGAGCAAGAGGTTGAAAAAATGACCTGGGCGACCCGTTGGGGGGCCGATACGATTATGGATCTTTCTACAGGAAAAAACATTCATACGACCCGGGAATGGATCATTCGCAACTCGGCGGTTCCGGTCGGGACAGTGCCGATTTATCAGGCGCTGGAAAAAGTGAAAGGAGTCGCTGAAGATCTCACATGGGAGGTATACCGCGATACATTGATCGAGCAGGCGGAGCAGGGAGTCGATTATTTCACGATTCATGCTGGCGTCCTTTTACGCTACGTGCCGTTAACAGCGAAGCGCTTAACGGGAATCGTCTCGCGTGGAGGCTCAATCATGGCCCAATGGTGCCTCTACCATCATCAGGAGAATTTCCTGTATACTCATTTTGAAGAAATCTGCGAAATTATGAAGACCTATGACATTGCGTTCTCATTGGGAGACGGCTTGCGTCCGGGGGCAATCGCCGATGCAAATGATGAGGCGCAGTTTGCTGAATTAGAAACGTTGGGAGAATTAACGAAAATCGCCTGGGAGCACGATGTTCAAGTGATGGTCGAAGGACCGGGGCATGTGCCGATGCATTTAATAAAAGAAAATATGGAGAAGCAGCTGGAAGTGTGTCAGGAGGCGCCTTTTTACACGCTTGGCCCGCTGACAACCGACATCGCGCCGGGCTATGACCATATTACATCGGCAATTGGCGCGGCGATGATTGGCTGGTACGGAACTGCGATGCTTTGCTATATAACGCCAAAGGAGCATCTCGGCCTGCCGAATCGCGATGACGTCCGCGAAGGGGTAATCACCTATAAGATTGCTGCCCATGCCGCGGACTTGGCGAAGGGCCATCCGGGGGCACAGAAAAGGGATGACGCGCTATCAAAAGCCCGCTTTGAATTCCGCTGGCGCGATCAATTTCATTTGGCACTTGATCCCGAACGAGCGCTGGAGTTTCATGATGAAACCTTGCCTGCCGAAGGGGCGAAGACAGCTCATTTCTGCTCGATGTGCGGGCCGAAATTTTGCAGCATGCGGATCTCTCAGGACATTCGCGAATATGCGAAGGAGAACAAGCTTGATACGAAAGAAGCGATTGAGCAAGGGATGAAGGAAAAGGCCGAAGAGTTTAAGCGGTCGAGCGGAAGTGTCTATCAATAAATTGGAGGCTGTCTTTACCGGTGCATAGAACTGGTGAAGGCAGCTTTTTTTGCCAGTATGGATGGGACTTTTTTTATCTATAAAGAAAAAAGGGATAAGACGTGGACAATGAAAATAGAATCAATTAAAATGAAATAGTTGAGTGATAATGATTATCATTATATTAATTAATAAGGTGGTTTGAGCATGAGTACCGATTTAGCGAAACTGATTCGCGAACGACGTTCGATCAAAAATGGATACACAGATCAAGCCGTGCCGACAGAGCTTGTTAAGGAGCTTTTACGGGATGCTGTTTGGGCGCCAAATCATGGATTACGGGAGCCGTGGCGCTTCATTTATGTGCCGACAGAGGAGAAGGCGGAGTTTGTGGAAAAGCTGGTGAAAACATTTCCGGCTGAGATGCAAGAAAACAGACGGGCTTATTTCAGCAGTCCGGCGGCTTTTTTAATCGTCATCATGGAGGAAGATCCAAGACAAAAGCAATGGGACGAAAATTTCGGCGCGATCGGCGCCCTGATTCAGAACTTTCAGCTGCTTGCCTGGGAACGTCAGCTCGGCGTTGTCTGGAAAACGAACCCTCATATTTATGACCCGAAGGTTCGGCAGCTATTAGGGGTACAGCCCGGAGAAAAAATTGCCGGCTTTTTGCATCTCGGGTATTTCAATGAAATTCCGAAAGCAAGAGCGCGGACGGCAATCGAAGAGAAGCTGACGGTTTATGAAGGAGAGCGTGAATAGGCTTTTAGAACGGCTTGTCATCTGAAAAAAAAACGCTGCTCCCCTCACAGGGAAACAGCGTTTTTTATATTCGCGGAAGAGCGTCGGCTTCGCGCGCCCCTTCTAAGAAAAGAGCTGAATCAGGAAGCTCAAGAGAATCCCGACAATCCCGAAATCCGAGTCGCCGAAGGTTGTGCCTTCAAAGCCGAGCGATCCGAGAACCGGCAGGAGAAGCGCCGGTAAGAAGGAGATCAGCAGGCCGTTGGCAAACGCGCCGATCATCGCGCCGCGTCTCCCGCCGGTCGCATTCCCGAAAACCCCGGCAGCCGCGCCGGTGAAGAAGTGAGGAATCAGGCCGGGTACGATGATTTTAAGGCCGAACAGCGGCAGCAAAAACATCGAAATCAAGCCGGCAAGGAAGCTGAACAGGAAGCCGATAATAACCGCATTTGGTGCGAACGGGAAGACGGCTGGACAATCGAGAGCCGGTTTCGCGTCTTTGACGACTTTGTCAGCAATCCCTTTAAACGCCGGAACAATTTCAGCAATCAGCATCCGCACCCCGGCGAGGACAACATAGACCCCGGCGGCAAAGGTGATCGCCTGAATAAGAGAGAAGACAAGGAAGTTAACCCCGTCACTTAATTCGGTCTCGATATAGCCTTTTCCGGCGATTGGAGCGACGATTAAAAACAGGATCGCCATCGTCAGCGACATCGCCACGGAAGTGTCACGCAGGAAACCGAGTGATTTCGGTACTTTAATATCCTCTGTTGATTTCGCTTTGTCTCCGATTCTTTTGCCGATAAAGCCCGCGGTGAAATAGCCGAATGAGCCGAAATGACCGACGGCGATGTTGTCATTACCTGTGATTTCTCTCACATACGGCTGAATCATAGCAGGCAGGAACACCATTAACAGACCAAGGATAATGGAGCCGATAATGATAAGCGGCAAACCGGTGACTCCGCCAGTCGCAAACACCGCTGAAATTAAGCAAGCCATAAATAATGTATGATGACCAGTCAGGAAAATATATTTAAATGGTGTAAAGCGGGCGATGACGATGTTCATCAGCATCCCAAACAGCATGATCATTGCTGTTTCCCTGCCGAAGGTTTGCTGGGCAATCGCGACAATCGCTTCATTATTCGGGATGACTCCCTGGATGTGGAACGCTTTTTCAAACATCTGCCCGAAAATGTCAAGTGATCCGACTAATATGGTGGCGCCTCCATTAAGGATTAAAAAGCCCATGACGGTTTTTAATGTTCCGGAAATGACATCCGCAATCGCCTTCTTTTGCAATAAAAGACCTAACAGGGCGAATAAACCGACCAGGATCGCGGGCGTACCTAATATATCATTCATTATAAGATCAAACACTCTAAACCCTCCCTTATTAATGCCATTTTTATTTGTTTTTTTATTTTCATCCGGTTTTGTCTGAAGAGGAGAATTCCACTCCTCTTCAGCCTTTCGCGGAACTTACAGATGAGATTGCAGAGCGGCTTTTAATTCTTCCTGATCAAGGATGTTCGTTAAGCCGATGATCGTTCTCGTGCCATCATCCAAGTTAGAAATTAAATCCTTTGAGCCAAGATAAAGATCGGCCTGTTCTGATTTGGCTGTTGTCAGGTCAGTATGAGACACCTCTGCTTCGACACCTAACTCACTTAATACATTTTTGACATTCATTTCGACAATAAAGCTGCTTCCTAATCCGTTTCCGCAAACAACTAAAATCTTTTTCATCTTTTCTTCCTCCTTATATATGTGAGTATTGATTAATAATCGGTAAAACTTCGTCGGCCGACTGAGCCGTTTGAAGCTTCTCGATGTTGTCGCGGTCCGACAGCATCTTTGATAATTGCGATAAAGCTGTCAAATGAGTATCATTGTCGATCGCCGCCAGGACAAACAGCAATGATACTTGATGCTCCGCCTTCTCTGAAAAAGAGCAGCTCTGACGTAATTGCAGGAAGCTCATGCCAAGCTTATTGACGCCGGCTTCAGGACGGGCATGAGGGAGAGCAATCCCCGGAGCGATCACAATATAAGGCCCCATTTGATGAACATTTTCAATCATCGTATCAATATATCCCTGGCTGATTGACTGGTCGGCCAGCAGCGGCGCGGCGGCCATTTGCAAAGCCTCCTGCCAGCTGTTTGCCGATTCGGCAAATTGGATTTTATCTTTGGTGAGTATTTCATTTAGCATCGGCCTTTGATCCACCTCATTTTTCATTTCCTTGTTGTTTTGTAAAAAGGTCTTTAGCTCTTGCAGAAGTTTGTCTCCATTAGTAATATGAGCGTGTTTCTCAACAATGCTCAAAATGGCTTCGGGATTTATCTGTCCCGGAACGGTCTCTCCCGTCTGGAACTGCTTCAGCAAGGACGCTTTCTCCGCATGACTTAAAATCGGATTGACGACAAACACCGCTACGCCTTTTTCGGATACCGGCGTTGTTGAAAAAACAAAATCGATGCCTGAAAGGTTCTCGTTTTCATATTCGCGCGCCGTAAGGGCGTTGACAACATCAACGGTAGGTAGCAGGTCCTCCAGCTGTTTTTGTAAAATCCGCGAAGTACCGATCCCGCTTGAGCAGACGACAACCGCTTTTTTCCTGCTCTCCACTTTCACGCCTTCTTTATTGATCCAGCCGCCAAAGTGCATCGCAATATAGGCAACTTCATCGTCTGAGATCGGTTTGCCAAGAACATGTTCAAAGTGATGAACTACTTTTTTTGTCAGGACAAACAGATCAGGGTAGGAGTGCTGCATTGAAGAAGAGAGCGGGTTATCGATCCCGATACCATATTTAATCCGGAAATAGGCCGGCTTTAAATGGATAAACAGATTCCGCTCCAGTTCTTCCCGGTTTTGAAAGAAGACACAGGCAAACTTTTGAAAATCATCAACCATTAATGTCACGATATGCTTCAGGTTGGCTGTGTCCTGATTCTCGACATCAACCAGCTGATAGTCGCTAATTTTTGCGCCGAGCAGAAACGTGGCAATATAGTGAATTTCATCTTCAGGAACGTTTAAATCGAAGACGGTTTCGAGTTGCTGGCAAATCTGCGAGGCGGCCTGATATTCCTTTGTCCGTTTAATAACATCCTTTTCCACCGGATCCATTTGAATATATCTGCCTCTGGAAAAGCGCTTGATGAGCAACAGGAGGTGGGCGCTCAATGCCTGCATGACTTCATCGGTATAGCGCACCCCTGTCAACGGCTCATACTCATGTAAAATGTGATAAATGACATCAAGCTCGGCGCTGTGGAAGGCATCTGACGCCGGCTGCTGTTGACCGATTAACTGAATTTCCGTTAAAAGGGCATCCCAGCTCTTATTCGTTAGAAGGTGGGACAAATAGCTAATGAGCATTTTCCGCTTGGCCTGTTCTTCACCAACCATATAATAGCCGGATGATTTGTGAAAATGTAATTCAACTTGAAAGTGGCCAAGCTGTTCCTTCAGCTGCTTCAGGTCAGCAAGTAACGTGCTCCTGCTCACATGAAGCGTTTCCATAAGATCGTGCAAGTAGATTTTAGCATCTCGGGTCAAAATCAAAATCGCGATCCAGGCCGCTCTTTCTTTTGGTGAAAATTCATAGTTTGTTTTTTTATCAAAGGTGGCGAGCTTTTTTTTAATCAGCGCACTTTCTTTTTCGCTAATATAAAAGCCGGCAGACCGCACATAATCGAGCTGAGGCAGGTTCGCCTGTTCAAGCCAATCATTGATTTTTTCGATATCGTAATAGATCGTCCGTTTGGAAACATGTAGTTCCTCCATCAGCTCCTGCGGAGAGACGGGGGACGCGGCATGAACAATTTTTGTCATGATGGCAATGCAGCGTTGATCAAGAATCATCTGAGCGCGCTCTCCTTTCGTAAGCAAAAGAAGGGATTCAACATTTTTTGCAAGCATTCACCCGGTAGAATGACGAAGAATAACTCTTCTTGGTTAGTATTATACGCTTATGATAAGCAATAAAAAGTCCGAATGTTGTAGGGAGGTTTTTGCAAGGGTTGGACTGGAAGGGGCCAGCTTTAGTGAGGGCAGGAAAAGGGACGGATCAAAAGGTTGGTAATCCTTTTGATCCGTCCCAGAAGCAGTTTTAGTTGGTTTTAATCCCCAAGAAGAAGCAGGGAAATTTGTGGAATATAGGCGATCATGAAAAGGTTTAGAATGACGACTGCTAAAAACGGTATAACGGCCCTGACTACATGATTAAAGGACAGATCACTTAAACTCTTGGCAACGAACAGATTTACACCAAGCGGCGGGGTAAGCAGTCCGATTGCCAAGTTGACAACCATCATGACGCCGAAGTGGACGAGGTTAATATCAAACTGACCTAAAAGCGGCAGTAAGATAGGGACAAGAATAATAATCGCTGCGCCCAGCTCCAGGAATGTACCGACAAAAAGCAGTAGCAGGTTAATGACAAGCATCAGGATGACGGAGCTTGATGCAAAGTCGGAAATAACGCCGGAGATGAGCATTGGAATTTGTTCAGTTGATAAAATCCAGCTCATGATATTAGCCGCCCCGACGATAAGTAAAACCATTGCGGATGTGGCGCTCGATTCAACAAAAATTGGCTTTAAATCAGAAAGCTTTGCATCGCGGTAAACGAAATAGGAAATAATCAAGCCGTATACGCACGCAATCGCTCCCGATTCCGTAGGGGTAAAAGCTCCGCTGTAAATACCGCCGAGAATAATAACCGGCATGAGGATCCCCCAGATTGAGCTTTTTAAGCTCGTTAGGAAGCGTTTGAGGGATGTCGGTTCCCCGCCTTTGTAGCCGCGGGCTTTGGCGATAAAATAGGAATAGACCATTAAGGATACCCCAACAAGAATCCCGGGAAGAATTCCGGCGATAAAGAGGTCGCCAATACTTGTGCTGGCGGCAATTCCGTACAGAATAAACGGAATACTTGGCGGGATCATGACACCGATTGTCCCCGCTACGGCCATTAAGGCGATGGTAAAGCCTTTGTCATAGCCGGCCCGCAGCATAGCCGGGACCATGATACTACCGATGGCAACTACAGTCGCCGGCGCTGAACCTGAAATAGCGGCAAAGAACATACAAGCAAGGATGGCGATCATTGCCAGACCACCGGTTGTCGAGCCGACGACGCTTGCGGCCAGATCGATCAGCCGGCGGGAAATTCCGCCCTTTTCCATAATTTTACCAGCCAATAAGAAGAAAGGTATCGCCATTAGGGGAAAGGAGTCCAGCCCTGTAAACAATCGCTGTACGCCGACGAAGGTTGGCAAATCACCGGCATATAAGATGGCAAGAATACCCGAAAAGGCAATGGAAATCGCTAAAGGTACGCTGAGCAACAGGAAAATAATTAAGGTAATCGCCAGTACGAGACTCATTCTACAAAACCTCCTCTCCCTGATAGCGGATCTTCTTTGTTTTGATTTTGAACGCTGAATTCCGATGATTGTGGATAAAACAGCTCAAAAATAAGTAATAAAAGATAACGGATGGCCATCATTCCAATACCAATCAGAACGGCCAGATAAGCAAAATACATCGGAATGCGCAAAGCTGGAGATAATTGGCCGGAATCTGCCAAGCTCCCGATAAATGGAATTCCGATTGCCAATATCACAATGCAAAATGCCAACGAAATAACATAGCTAATGACAACTACGACACGTTTGGCGGCAAGTGGCAAAAATGCTTCAAGGGCATCCACGCTAATGTGGGAGCCTTTTTTAACACCGAGGCTTGCCCCGATAAAGGTCGCCCAAATCATAATATAACGAGGAAGTTCCTCGCCCCAGCTTAAGGTGAAGCCGAAGCCATAGCGGAAGACAACCCCGATAAAGACAAAAAACAGCATCGCAAACAGCAAAAGAAAAACGAGATAGCTTTCAACGGATTCCATAATCGCGTCAAACTTATCAATTGCCTTTTTTATTTTCATGATAACCCTCCTTAAGTAAACGTTGATTACGCAAATGGTCGGTTTTAAAAGGGTGACACGCCTCTAACAGGAATGAGTCAAGCCTTCGATGATCACCTCCAAAAAGGATAAAATAAGAGCGTGTATGTAAGCGCTGACATTTTATTTGTTGACTAACAGCTATGGAGTGATGGTCTGACCATTGGCAGGCTTGGATGAGATGTAGCATGTAAAGGCGGCAATCGAACAATCGTATTTTCGTTTATTGTAGCTTTATCGAAAACAAAAAAGCAAGAAAAATCTAAAATATTAGATAAATAATGGCGTTTCAATCATGTGGATGGGAATACATGATGAAATGAAAGCCCCCCTTCAAGTCCAGATCACACTTGAAGGGGCATTGGCTTCTCATAGTCGTCTTGTCGGAGCAGCAGCCTAATTTAAGACAGCTGCTTCAGCTTCTTCAACTGCTGCCATGATTTCATTGTAGATATCATCGCCGGCTTCAGCTTTAATCAGGTCATGAACGGATTGTGTAGCTTCTTGGAATGGAACGAGTTCTTCTGGAGAAAGCTCAATGATTTCCATCCCGGCTTCAAGCATTGTCTCGATCGCACCGTCATCCTGCTCTGTGCTCATTTGGCGATTGTACTCAGACCAGGCAGCTGCTTCATCTTCGAGAATCGTTTGCAGATCTTCAGGAAGCGATTCAAACCATGCATTGTTTACAGCGAACAGATGCGGATCATAGACATGACCATCAAGTGTTGCATAGGTTTGTACTTCATAAAAACGCATGCTGGCAATGTTCGTAACTGGGTTTTCTTGTCCGTCAACTACGCCTTGTTGAAGGGCGGAATAAAGTTCGCCATAAGCAATTGGAGTAGCACTTCCCCCTAAAGCTTCAACCATAGCCATGTGAGCCGGATTTTCCATCGTACGGAAGGAAATTCCTTTCATATCTTCAGGCGTCCGAATTGGATTGGTGTTATTCGTGAAATGACGAACTCCATTTTCTCCCCATGCTAGTAAACGAAGACCGGTTTTTTCAAGTAACAATTCCTTCATCTTCTCGCCAAACGGACCATCTAGTACTTCGTAGGCAACATCTTTATTAACAAACAAATAAGGGATTGAGAGGACCATAATTTCCGGGAATACGCCAGGATATGGACCGGTCGAGATCGAATGCGCTTCAATCGAACCTAATTGCGTCCCTTCAAGAATTTCACGTTCGCCGCCGAGCTGACTGGCAGGGTATGTTTCAACAGTGATACGTCCATCAGTTGCTTCCTCGACACGTTTCTTAAACTCTTGTAAAGAGTTTTCAGTTTTATCATCCTGGGCTGGCGCGGCATGAGCAATTTTCATAACATATTCACCGCTGCCGGCTGATTCACCTTCAGCAGCAGGAGCATCGCCTTCCCCGCCTTCAGCCGGTGCGGAACCTTCTTCACTACCGCCACATGCTACTAGTACAAAAGATAAAACAAGCAGCATCATAAGCATCATTAATTTCTTCATAAAAGTAATACCTCCCATTTTTCTAGTAGTAAACTAATCTGTTAATGTCAGCGCTTACATTAAAGACGCTGACAAAGTAAAACGAATACGAAATGTTTGCTAGTGAAAACCGATTGTCGCCTCCCTTCAGGAAGTTAAATGAAAAGACTGCTAGCTTGCGAAAATCCTCCATAATCTGCGCTCTCATTCAAATTGCGTAATATTAACGTAACATTTGAAAAGAATTTGTAACGTTATTATAGCGACAAACGATTGAGAAGGCAAGATTAAGAATGGAATATTCTAAAAATTCGATAAGATTAAATGTATACTGTAAACAGTTTTCTGTTTTCTTATGCGCTATTTTACATGGAAGTTCGACGCTAATCAAGAGAAAATTAATATATTAGACATTAAATTTTGTAAATTGGCAGATTAAGAGAGGAAGAATTGGATATTTCGTTGGAAAGTCAGAAAGATTCATAAGCTTTGTAGAAAAAGACAGAAAGGAAGAAACCGGGTCCTTTTTCTAAAAATTATAGAGGAATGAACAACTATAGGATCAATTATTTGTCTTTATAAACAAATAAATGTGTAATCTTTCTTATTTTTTTGTCTTTTTCTACGGGAGAAAATATACCCGATTTATAGCATGAAAACAAAATATTTGATAATTTCAATCATACAAGCTTTAAATTCGACATGAATCAAAATCACCTGCTGTATTTGTCGATATGGACATCAAATAGAGGGATGAATGTGCTAATAGACAGAGAAGGGAAAGAAACAACAATTGATGATAGTGTGAATCATGCCGTGCCGGGAACATTGAATCAGTTTGATGTAGACAATAGCTTATCGACACAGTGGTTGCAAAGAAGTGAAGGGGACTGGGTGGAGGAGGAAGAATTCAAGATGGGGATTACGATTGAACAGGCGATGCATATTGGCGGTTTGCGGCATTGCAAAATTGCCGCAGGACATGAGGGAGCAGAGCGGATTGTTCAACATGTGGCCGTGATGGAAGTACCTGATACGATACGGTGGCTGAAGGGAAATGATTTCTTGTTATCATCCCTTTTTTCCGTTAAGGATGATCCTGAAGCACTGGAGCAGCTTGTACCTCAGCTCATTGAGAAAAACTGTGCCGGTTTGGCGATCAAAACGTATCATGCCCTTGAAGAAGGAATTCCTGCTATTATTTTGGAGCAAGCCAATGCTTATCAGTTTCCAATCATAGAAATTAAAAATGAAGTCTCCTATTTAGATATTATGACGCCATTGATGGCGGGAATTTTAACGAACAATTCTCCGAGAAGTGAACAGGTTGAAGACTACTATAAATGGGTTAGTGAGCTTGCGTTTAACGGAGAAAGCCTCGACATTATTCTCGATACATTAAAAAAAATCATGACCAATCATGTCACGTTAGAATCAGAGATTCCCTTTATCAAATATAATCATGACGACCTTATCGCTTCTTTTTCAAGAGAGCAGCGCAACGAGTTTTTAAAAGCAAGAAGGCCAATTAAAACGAAGCGGGAGTTGAATGGCAAGAAAGTAAACTGTATTGTTGCGCCGCTAATTTTAAATCAGGAGATTAATGGTTTTCTGACATGCTGGGAAACGGAGAGTGAGTTAACGAGCTTTCATCTCATTTTACTTGAGCGGGTTATTCCTTTAATCGCTCTGGAATTTTTAAAAGTGAAAACAAAGATTGAAGTAGAGCAAAAGTATCGTAATGAATTTTTACGGGAAATCGTTTCTGGCAATATTAAAATGGAAGAGGCGATAGAGAAAGGGAAATTTTACAATTGGAACTTTAACGAGAGCTATGAAGTGATTATTCTGGCGATTGATCATTTTATGCGAGTCGTCAAACGCCTCGATCATAATGAATTGTTTATTCAGGAATATAAGCTGAAAATTCTCAGGATTATGGAGAATTTAATGAGAATTAAAATGTCTTCTGCGATCGTCGGGATGACAAGTAATTATTTCATTATCTTAAAGCCGGCTAAGAAACACATCCATCTTGCAGAGAACAAAAAGGATATGATTCAAGCTACTAAGAAGTTTATTACAAATATTATTGCAGAATTAAAAAGACAGGTACCTGAAGTTACTTTCACCTCAGGAATTGGACGGTTTCATTCCGGCTTTTGCGGTATTAGCATCGGCTATAAAGATGCAATTAAGACGATTGAGATCGGAAAAGAAATTTTTGGACGGAGAACTGTGCTGCACTTTGATGACTTGGGGATATACCGCATGCTTTCGCAGCTGGAATCAAATGAAGAACTGACAACAGTTTATCATGATACCATCAAGAAACTGGTCACCTACGATGAAAACAGCGGGGCGAATTTAGTAGAAACTTTGAAGGTGTACTTTGAACATGACTGCAGCTTAAAAGATACGGCTGAATTGCTCTATATTCATGTCAATACAATTAAATATCGGCTGAAAAAGATTAAGGAATTGACTGAATATGATGTATTTCGGACGGAAGATAAGTTTTATTTGCAGCTTGGATTAAAAGTAGCAAGGTTGTTAGCAAAGTAACCGTCGGTTCATCGGGCTAGAAGTAGGAAAGAAGATATCCCCAAGCTAGGCTTGCGGGACATCCTCTCTCGCTTTTTTCGTTAGAAGAAAAAAGGCGGCCGCTCCGATTAGCGAGGTTGTAAAAAGAATCGTCCCCATTGGCACAGCTGTAGTCTCGTTCATCCCGACTAATGGAGAGACAATCGCGCCAATAACTAACGGCAGCATTCCAAGCAGGGCGCTTGCACTGCCGGCGCGATGACCTTGGTGTTCCATCGCCAAAGTAAATGAACTTGTCAGCACCATTCCCATTGACGTCATATAAACAAATATCGGAATGACGATTAGAGCAAGCGGGCCGTGAATGATCGTCATAACGAGTAGAACAGTGGTAGCGCCAACTGCAATCAGCACAGCCGCACGAAGCAGGCGTCTCTCCGCGATAATGCCGCCAAAACGGCCGATAAGAAAACTCCCCATAATCAAAGCGAGACCATTAATCCCAAATAAAACACTGAAGACTTGCGGCGAGACCCCATAGATTCCTTGATAGACAAACGGTGTTCCGGAGACATACGCAAAGCTTCCGCCGTGAACGAAGCCGACGGTTAAGGCATAGCCAATAAAAGAGCGGTCTTTTAGCAGGCTGCCAATCGTTTGGATCGAATGGACAACAGAGCCCGGCATTCGTTTTTCAACCGCCAGCGTCTCAGGCAGCTTGAAGGAGATGGTGATCGTAATAAAAAGACCTAACAAGCCTAAGAAGATAAAAATCGTATGCCAGCTTGCAAAGGGAAACAGGAGAATAATGCCACCGGCAATTGGCGCGGCTAAGGGAGCGACAGCATTAATCACCATGAGCAAAGCAAAAAACTTTGTCAGCTCTCTTCCGGTGAAGACGTCGCGGACGACAGCCCGGGAAAGAACAATTCCCGCTGAAGCAGTTAACCCTTGCAAAAAGCGGGCGATCACTAAAGTGAGAATGTTTGGAGCGACGGCACAGAGAAAAGAAGAGATGGCAAATAAGAAAATCGAAAGAATTAACGGCTTTCTCCGGCCCTGACTGTCACTGATCGGTCCGATAATGACTTGACCGAGCGCAAGCCCGATAAGACAAGCAGTTAAGCTAAGCTGTACAAGCGAGGCGCTGGCTCCTAAATCAGCAGAAATTTCCGGGAAGGCCGGCAAATACATATCGATATTCAGCGGACCGAGAATCCCGAGCATGCTGAGCAGGAGGACTAAAGCGATTCG
Source organism: Halalkalibacter oceani (assembly GCF_040544555.1). Lineage (NCBI taxonomy): Bacteria > Bacillati > Bacillota > Bacilli > Caryophanales > Bacillaceae > Halalkalibacter > Halalkalibacter oceani. The sequence goes on along the minus strand of NZ_JBEPKD010000004.1, from coordinate 179,753 downwards.
TTCTTTTCCAGTAGGATTATGAAGCAAAAGATACACACCTTTCTTAACAAACGAGGCAGAACGCTATTTTCTCATCGCTCTGTTTTAAAAGAAATGAAAATAAGCGAACCAATTATACCATAAATTTGATTCAATATTGCCGTTTCAGAATGTTTAGACGTATACTGGAAAAAACGGAAACTGCAAGGAAGGTAGATGAATATTAACGTCATTGAAACTTTATTATTCCCTGAACCTTACGTAAATGAGAAAAAGCTTAAACGAGAGCTGAATGGGAAAACCGTTCTTATTACCGGGGCAAGCTCGGGTATTGGTGAGCAAACAGCCTATCTGTTAGCGGAAATGTGCACTCATCTGATTTTAGTGGCGAGAAGGAAGGAGAAGCTGATCGAGATGCAGGACGCTTTGCAGCAGCGGTCGGCAAAGGTCAGTGTGTATGCCGCCGATCTGCGTAAGGAGGAGGAGATGAGCGGCTTGCTTCACTACCTGCACCAGCTTCCCGATGGGCTGGATATTGTTGTTAGCAATGCCGGGAAATCGATCAGGCGCTCGATTGAGGATTCGTTGGAGCGCTATCATGATTTCACGCGGACGATGGCGATTAATTATTTTGCTCCTGTCCGATTGCTGTTGTCGGTTATTCCATTGCTCGAAAAAAATCAAGGGCATATCATCCATATGTCGACGATCAATGTTTTATTTATTCCTGTTCCTGACTGGGCGGCCTATCAAGCGTCGAAGACCGCCTTTGACACATGGTTCCGCTCAGCGGAGCCGGAGCTGAAAGCAATGGGCATCAATACGACTTCTTTTTATTTGCCGTTAGTCCGGACGCCGATGATCCTCCCGACTCCCCAGTATGAAAAGATGCCGGCGATGGCTCCGGAACATGTTGCCAGATTGATTGCCCGTGCGATCTATACGAAACAAAAACGATTCAGGCCATGGTGGATCACTGTCGGCGAGCCAATTGCTAGCATCCTCCGGCCATTGATAGAGTCGTTGTTTCGTGCGCGGCTTGCGAAAAGGAGGGGGACAAGGTGAGACTATGGACGTTTCTTCGTGTCCTTGTCATGATGAAGTTGTTTTCCCCGCCAAGGTTAATGAGATTGTTCTTTGCGCTGCGCAAAGACGGAATGAATATACTTGCGCTCCTGCGGGTGAATGCCGACATGTATGGGGACAAGACTGCTCTATGCGACGCCAGAGGAAAAATCAGCTACAAGCAATTAGCAGCTGAAATCGAACAGCTTACTGCCATTTGGCAGGAGCAGTATCAGCTTGGGCCTGCTCAGCGGGTCGGACTCATTTGCAAAAGCCATGCTTCGCTTGTAAGGGCGACCTTTTCGCTTACCTCGGCAGGGGCCGCTGTCTATTTGCTCAATCCGGACATGAGTGTGAACCAGCTAAAAGAGCTATTGAAGCAGAAAAACTTCGACCTGCTTATCGCTGATAAGAACTGGAGCGTCATGTCTTCCTCTGACAAGATAGTGCTAAGCTACGAGCACACCCATCTTCCATCAATCGAGCAGTTTTTGAAAACGAAAACGGAAAACAAGCGAAGGCGAACGAAAACGGTGATGGGGAAAGTGGTGCTGTTAACGGGGGGAACAACAGGAACGCCGAAGGAAGCAGGCCATCAGCCCTCATTGTTCAATTATGTACAGCCTTTTTTAGCGCTCCTGACGAAAGTGAAGCTGCATCGCTATGATCGAACCTATATTGCTACTCCGCTTTATCATGGATATGGAGTCGCCGTTTTGTTTATGGGAATCATACTCGGAAAGACGATATTCATTAGAGAATCCTTCCAAACGAAGCAAGCTTGCAATCTGATTCGTCAGCATCACATCGAGGTGATCACCGTCGTTCCGTTAATGCTGCAAAAGATGCTTGAGGAAGACGCGGCTTCTCTGCAATCCCTGGCTTGTATCGTCTCAGGAGGAGCGAGGCTCCATGGAGAGCTGGCAAAAGAGGCTCTGCAAAAACTGGGACCAGTTTTGTATAACCTATATGGTACCTCGGAGGCAGGACTTAATACGATCGCCACGCCGGCTGACTTAATGGCTAATCCGCAAACGATCGGAAAACCGGTCGGCGGGCGCTTCAAAATCGTCAATCCTGCCGGTAAGCCCGTGACAGAGGGCGAGCCGGGACAGTTTTGTGTGAAACAGAGCTGGTCACAGAAAACCGGAAATGAAGTGTGGATCGAAACAGGAGATATCGGCTATCGTGATCCGAAAGGGTTTTATTTTTTATGTGGGCGGACAGATGAAATGATCGTTTCAGCCGGAATCAATGTGTATCCGGTTGAGCTGGAGCAGGTTCTCATGCAGCACCCGCTCGTCAAGGATGTGGCAGTCATCGGAATAGACGACGTGTTGTTTGGACAGCGATTAAAAGCATTTATACAACCGGAAAGGAAAAAAAGCCTGGATCAAGAAAAACTGATGGTCTGGCTCCGCGCAAAAGTGGCTAAACACCAAATACCAAAAGAAGTGGAAATCATCGAGCAGCTTCCTTATACAGCGGTTGGGAAGCTCGATAAGAAAATATTGAAATAAGAATATTGACAATTTTTAAGAAAATTGATAAATTATGAATAAAGATAAATACTTACCTTTGTGTACCTTCCATATGCAAATCGTAAGTATGGTCTGAAAACCGCTATTTTAAACGAAAACAAAATAATGACTGAATGATTTACAGTGACCCTATTCCCGTAGGGCAATGATGTAAATGATAGCCAGTGTATTATGTTCCTTACATAATGCCTGGCTTTTTTTGTTGAATTCGTTTAAGAGCGATTTTAACATGAGAAAGGGGAAGAAACGTGATGAGTCTGATGGAGCAAAAAGAAAAGCTGGTAACTGGAAAGGGATATGAGGTGCAGGTTCACCCGCAAAGTAAGCGATTGTTCCATATTGAAATGAAGCCGGGCGTTATTGCGCGTTTTTTTGAGCAAGTACGAAGAAAGAACATTTCGGTGCAGCGGCTGGAATATACACCTTATGAACGACATATGGTAGCCGGTTATCTTTTGCAGGAAGCAGGGACTGATCTCCAGGATGTGGTTAGAAGCATTCTTCATGATCGTCAGACAGGAGGATTTACCATTGGCGTACAAGGAGAAAGCGCTGATTTAGATGAGTTTGTTATTTTTTCCACAGCACTGGCTCATCTTGCCGGGTTGCCCAACCATGACGCAATGTCAAATAAATTCTATGCCCGCTTCTCTGTCAAGGATACTGACGAGAGTGATTCCTATTTAAGGCAGGCCTATCGTTTGTTTACATTGCATACAGACGGCACCTTTGTCGATGAACCGACGGATTGGCTGCTAATGATGAAGATGCAGGAAGAACACGCGCGCGGAGGTGAATCAAGACTGCTTCATCTCGATGACTGGCAGGAGCTTGAACACTTCGCAAGCCATCCATTGGCTTCTCATGAATTCACCTATAAAGCGCCGCCAAGTAAAAATGTCAGCCAGGAGATCAAACGGACGACATTTTTCCAACAGCAAAATAAGCCATGCATCTGTTTTATCGACCAATTTGTTCACTCAGAAACAATTGAACAGGCCAAGTATTTAAAAGACTTGTCCGCTTCAATGGAAAACGATCAAAGCGTCATCGAATTAACATTACCAGTTGGGGATTTAGTGATGCTCAACAATCTGTTTTGGTTACACGGACGCGCTCCCTTTGAAAAAGATCCACTTTTGCACCGCGAGCTGCTCCGTCAAAGGGGACGCTTTTCACGATAAAAAGCAAAAAAGCCGTCCGGGGTCTTTACGACCTTGGACAGCTTTTTTGTTTTCCATTACTTTTGCTTTTTCAAGCTTTCTGGAATCTTCGGAGCGTGAGTAAAAGGACTTGATGCTTGCACAAATGCAGAAGAACAAACAGTTGTTGCTTTAGAAATGTACTTAGCTAGTTCTTTTTTCAAGATATTCACCTCCTTTATTAGTAAACGTATTTAATTTATGAGTCGCTGAAATCCCAAAAGGGGTCAGCAGTAAAGCCTGAAGTAAGGCCCCAGTGACAAAGCCGGGGGTTTGCAGCGTAAAGAAAAGGATTAGTGATAAACCAACACAACCTATTGCAGCTTTTTTCTTTTTGGCTTCCCACTCCGCAGAATGCTTCATCTGATGAGGTTCATAATAAGGAGCAAAACGGACGATCAGAAGAAGAGCAATCGCTGCATAAACTAGAATTAATCCATTTGTTATAGGTAGCCATAGAAAGAGAACAACAAGACAAAGGCTGTTTATTGAGCAAGCTAACGAACGATCTAAGTGAGCGCCGCCAGTTAAAATTCTTAAAGTCATAAATCCCACTGCGATTTGCAACGAGAGAAGAGGTTTTCCTAATAAGAAACCAGCAACAATAATTAATGAAAAAGTTATGAATAAATTAATGAAAATTGTAAAGCCAAATACGAGAACATCGTGTGGGGCTGTTTCTTCCGGATTCATTTGTTTGATCTTATTGGCTGCAATAATTGCCCATTTTTCTATCATTTGCCCCACCTCGCTATAATAGTTTTTCACAACTAATCGATAGCTTAACTGGATTAAAGGTTGACTCAATTACTGCCTTGCTTTTTTTGAATCCTGTAATAGCATCGTAAATTTTACCTTGTTTTTTGTTATTCTCAAAAATTAAATTACTTGTAATGTTGTAAACTATTTGATCTTGTGAAGAATGAATTTTCAAATGAATATGCTTTTCATCATAGTGAGTGGACTCGTATAAAGAGAAAAGTAAATCATCGACAATATTACTTAGAAATTGAATGTGCTGTAATGTAACGGGAATATGATATTTAAGATCAATTGATGTAGATATAGAAACGCCAAGGAGGTTGGCGAGTTTCCTTTTATTAATTAAAAATGCATATAATATCTCATCTTTAGATCTGATCTTTGGATCAATTGCGAAATTTTTATGCCTTTTGCTCTTGGGAAGTAAATGCTGTTCGAAATATTCTTTGCTTAGTTCGAAAGAATTATTTTCATAAAGCTTCTGCATCACTTTATAAGAGCTTAGTAATTCTTTTTGAATATTTTCAATATAGACAGAAACTTGTTCTTCCTGATCGAAATAAAACTTCTTTGCTTCGACCAGTCTCTTTTTCTGAAACTGATGATGCAATATAAGATAGATCGAAATAATCATAAATAAAACAACAATGCTAAGTAAGATAAACGCATATCGATAACGTAAATTTTCAGCTATCATGACAAATGATGCTAAACAAATAAAGAAGTAGGTTAAAAATGAATTTAAATAAATGATAATCTTACCTTTTTTATTGATTTCATTTAATTTAAGATGTCGATATAATTCAATTAAATGGTAATTGCCGAGACTAATAATGACTGAAAGCATAATAACAATAAAAAAGGATGTAAGTTGAAGAAGGTAAGCATGAGTAGTGAGAACAATTTCAGAGTAACTATTGGACAGCATTAAAAGAAAAAGTTCAATTCCAATAATATGTACGAATGTGTAGAATCCATAGCCCATACCAGTTAATAGTAAAGTCTCAAGGCTAGACATTTTAAACAACGGCTTGGCTATCAAAAAGATCAGAATCATTTGCAGGGCGATGACGATGGTGAGATGTAAATTGGTATAATGTAGCAATAATGAGATGATGCTCATTATGACTGAGAGAACGATGATCTTTTTCACATATTGTCGATAACGGTAGCCGATAAAGACAAATGGAAATGTTAATAACGCAAACCATTCAAGTGCTGAAATACAGAACGTTAATAGAGGGTGCATCTTTCATTTCTCCTTTAAGCTAAGTACTAAGGGAGTGTTGTGAAATCGAATAGAAGCACACGACAACCTAGTAGAGATAGTATGATTTAGTTATATCCAAAAAAGAGATAAACTTCAACAAGAATTGCGGTTATTGTCTATTTTTCAGAATATTTACAATAACCATTTTCTTTATTTTATAACAAATTTCGGGCTTGGCAAGAGAAATGTTGAAATTTAATGATTTTTAGACAAAAGTTCTGCTTCTTTTTTGTTTTTCGACATAAATCTATCATAATAGTCTAATAGTCTGCGAGAAGAAATTTGAAGGTTTTTAGGAAATTATAAGAAAGAAATGAATGAAAATTCGCCATTTTGCATGATTAATATTTTTGTGGGCGAAATTTTATGGTATAGTTTTCTCTATCATTTTATTTTCATAAAATGATAGAGAAACGAAGAGGAGGAGATGACAGATGAAAAAATTACTCACACTGTGGATGGCGATGCTGATTGCCTTGACGGTCATCCTTCCAGCTGAAGCGATACAGGCTGCTGGTAGTACAGAGAGTGCACAAGTAGAGGGATCCGTTGAGCTTGACGTTAGCCAATCTCTCTTAGCAATAACGGAAGAAAGAACGATAGAGGTTCAGGTTGATTTCGGGGAACGTATTGACCTGGACGGATTGGAATGGTCATTTGGCGGAAAAGCTTTATCTGACTGGAAGCAGTGGGATAGTGATGCCGGTGATTATTCGGGCGATGCCTACATAACAGTCGTTCGGGAGCCTGCCTATGTCGGAGATTCTACGACAATTGAAGCAGAGATCGAATTCGGTCTTCCTTATGGAACAACGGATTTATCACCAAGAAACATTCGTGTTCTTTATCCTGAGCTGATCGGGGAATACGCTTTAACGCTTCATGACCCGGCAACGGATCAAGTTGCGTCAGCTGAAATGAAGCTGAATGTTTATGATGAATTCCGGACGTATGAAGAAATCAAGCCGGCGATCGATCAGGTATTTGCTGAAGCGGATCGTGATCGCTATTTAGAGTACAAAAAGCTTGGCGAAAGTGCGGAAGGACGCGATATTCATTTTGTCGTGCTGGCAAGAGATGAGCAGGCAGTAGAGAAGTATTTAGATGAAACATTGCCGACTGCATTAGAAAATCCGGCTGAGATTTTAGAAAAATTAGAGAATGGCACGATGGGAGATTATCAAATTCCGATTTGGTTTAATAATATTCACCCGGACGAAGTGGAAGGGATCGACGCGCAAATCGAATTGCTGAATAAGCTTGCGCTGGAAGAAGAAGTGACGTTTCAGACGACAGATGAGAACGGAGCGGAGCACACAGTTACGTTAAATGTCGATGACGTGCTTGATCACCTTATTATTTTGTTCAACTTTACTCATAATCCGGATGGGCGTGTAGCAAACACGAGAGCAAACGCCAATGGTTTTGATTTGAATCGGGATAATGCTTATCAAACTCAGGTTGAGACTATTGCAGTAAACGAGGAAATTGCGAAATGGACGCCGCTTTCCTTTATTGATATTCACGGATATGTGAAAGGATTTTTAATTGAGCCGGCCACTCCGCCGCATAATCCAAACTTTGAGTATGATTTACTCGTTGATAATATGGTTGAGCAGGCGCATGCGATGGGACGTGCCGGAGTAGCCAATTCCGATATTGACTCCTACCTCATTCCGCTTTTTGACTATGAAAATGGCTGGGATGATATGACTCCGGCGTATACGGCTATTTTTACAATGCTGCATGGTTCTCTTGGGCATACGGTAGAAGTGCCGGATTTAAGCCAGGATTCATTGTACGCTGCTGTCCATGTCGGACTTGGTGCAACTGATTATGTATTGAAAAATAAAGATGATTTATTCAAAGATCAGCTTACTTTGTTCAAACGCGGAGTTGATGGCGAGGATAACCGCGCCGTCGATCCATGGTTTGTCAATCAGGCAGGAGAAGAGATTGGACGTATTCGCGGGGAACATGAGAACTTCTTCCCGGAATATTATGTAATTCCTGTTGATGAGCAGCTGCAAAAGAATGTATTAGAAGCGACGAATATGGTTGAATATCTTCTAAGAAATGGAATCAAAGTAGAAGAAACAACAGAGGAAGTCAGTGTGAACGGCGTTACGTATCCGGCGGGTACATATGTCGTGCCGATGAAACAGGCGAAGCGCGGCTTTGCCAATGCGATGCTTTATCCGGGTGAGGATATTTCCGACTGGGAAGCAATGTATGATGCGATTGTCGTAAACTTCCCGGCACTGCGCGGCTTTGACAGCATTGAAGTTCGTGATGAAAATGCCTTTGCCGGTGCAGCACAAGCTGTAGAATCAATCGAAAAGCCGGGTACCGTGATTCAGTCTACGGTTTCCCATTACTTTATTGAAAACTCGAATAATGACGCTGTAAAACTGGTGAACGACTTGCTTGCAGCCGGCAGAACAGTCGAGCAAGTAACGAGCGGGGAATACGCTGGTGATTTCCTCGTTCAAACAAGCGATTTACTAAGCTACGTCAATGATTACACGCTTGTGGTAGAACCGGTGGAAGAAACGGTCGAAACACGGGAGCTGGAGCAGCCTAAGGTTGCTGTAATTGGTTCGGCGCAAAGCAAATTTGTTGTTGAACAGCTTGGGTTCCCGGTTGTTGAGCTGGACGAAGCAGATGTTGTCGTCGATGACGCAGGAGCAATGACACCTGATACGATCAACGGCAAAGCTTATGTAGGAATTGGCGGTCGTTCTTTGAATGCAGTCAAGGAAGCAAACCTGCTTGAAGGCTTTGATTTTGCGACTACCGAGCTATCCCATGAAGGACTTGTTCTTGCGGATGTGACGTCTCACCCTTATACAGCTGGTTATGACGCAGAGGAGCAGCTGTATGTAACGACAGGCTCATGGATTACAGCAGTACCGCAGGGTAGCGAGCTTCTTGCCCGCGTTGCGGATGATTCCGAATTCTTTATTGCCGGCTGGTGGCCTGGACATGAAGGAGCGCAAGGCGAAACGCTGGCCTTTACAACAACATATGAAGAGCAGCCTTTTACGTTATTTGCGAATGATTTAACGTATCGTGCCCATACAGGTCACAGCTTCCGTTTACTGGCAAACAGCTTATTTGCTGCAGAAGCCAGTGAAGAAGCTGCTCCGGGAGAAGCTCGATTCCCTGATGTGCCTGCGGGTCACTGGGCTAACGAAGCGGTTGAAGCTCTTTATCAGCAAGGAATCATTAGTGGGCATGCGGATGGAACATTTAAGCCAAGCCAGGCATTATCCCGTGGCCAGGGAGCCGGTCTGCTGACAACAGTTCTGCAGCTGGAGAGCCCTCCAACGTTAACGGAAGTGCCGTTTACTGATTTGAATGTCGATGATTATTATGCTCGGGTCGCCTGGGCTGTGGAAAATGCCGGGGTTATGAACGGGAAGTCAAATGGCCGTTTTGCAGCAAACGACCCATTAACTCGGGAACAAATGGCATCGATTCTTGTACGGGCTTTTGATCTTGAGAATACAGGTGAAACGGTAAATCTTTCCGATAGCGATCAGGCAGCGGGTGTTCACAAGGATGACATTGTGATTCTTGCTCAGCACGGTCTGACAAATGAAACGGTCTATCGTCCAAAGGATACCGTGACACGCGCAGAATTTGCGACGTTCTTGTATCGAGTATTAGCAGGACTGGAATAAGAGTAAAAGGGTCTGTGTCAAAGGTAAAACAACCTTTTGGCACAGGCCCTTTGCTGTTGTGCTGCTGAGAAAGGTATGATATAAGTGGAAGCACAATCATTAGAAGGAGACGAACATGGCTAATTTTAAACTGACTGTCCAGTATGACGGCAGCCGCTACAAGGGCTGGCAAAGACTCGGAAAAGGGGAGGCGACAATTCAGGGAAAGCTTGAAGAAGTGTTATCGAGGATGAGCGGCAGCGAGATTGAGATCATCGGAGCGAGCCGCACTGACGCGGGCGTCCATGCTCTTAAGCAAATTGCGAATGTCAAACTTGATCACCACACTGAGGCGGAAATCAAAGCGTATGTAAATAAATATTTACCGCAGGATATAAGCGTGTCTCGCGTCGAGACTGTGCCGGAGCGCTTCCACGCGCGCTATCATGTCAAAGACAAAACGTATTTGTACCGGATATGGAATGAAGAACATCCGCATCCTTTTATGCGCAAGTACAGCATGCATGTTGAGCAGAAGCTGGATTTGCCGCTCATGCGCCAAGCCTGCCAGGCTTTTTTAGGAGAGCATGATTTCACAGCCTTTTCAAATGCCAAATCAAAGAAGAAATCAATGGTACGCCATATTTACGCGCTTGAAATGGAAGAGACGGCCGGCCTCGTTGATATCCGAATCCGCGGCAACGGCTTTCTCCATAATATGGTGCGGAAAATGGTCGGCCTGCTGATTGAAGTCGGCCTGGGCAAAAAAGACGTAAATGATGTGACAGCGATTTTGCAGGCCAAACAACGCTATCCGGGCCTGATGGCCGAAGCGCAAGGGCTGTATTTGGAAGCGATTAGTTATAAAGACAGGACGTAAGTTTTTTACCAAGAGAATTGTGATAAATACGTAAAAGGATGAAAAGAATGGTGTCTCACTTTTAAGGAGGATAGGCTTGCCTTCCCTCTTTTTTTACGTTCAGAGTTGAAAGTCGTTCTCCTGCTGCCACCTCGGCAAAAGCAGATTCGAGACAAATTCCCGTTAGATCATCTGACAAAAAAGCTGTGAAGGTTCTGTTTTTGTATTATTCTAATAATTACATAAACGGAAACGTAAAGGATTCACTTCTATCAGCAAAGGAGAGATGATGATGAAAAGAAAAAATGAGTATAAGGTGCAAAATTATTATTTAGCGGAAATCGATCAAGTGGAAAAAGGGAAATCTGTCTTGAAAATGGACAGATGGAGCTGGGACATTTACATTGCCGCAAATGAAAATAAAGAGTATCAGGGAAAGGCCGTTGCTCCGGGCAAAGGAATCGAAATTCCATGGACGCCGCTCGGTAAGGACTTTCTGGAAGAAATGATGGGGATTTGTCAGCGGAAGATGATCAGCTAGGACAAAGGAATAGTTAATAAAAAACGTGAAGGGCCTGTGATGGCGACCTTGACGTTTTTTTTGTTGCGAGAAATAGGGGATAAATCGCCTCATGCTAGATTTAAGAAAAATATATGTCATAGCTGAGAATGGCAAATCGTATACTTTTTATAGCTTTACGGTTAGGATTTGCTTTGTTTGGCTGGATTTAATTTACAATCGTATACGATGATCCAGGGAGGTGAGGCTGGCGATAAAATGAATGCGCTTACATTGGAGGGTGAGAATCATTTCATTAAGGAGGTTGTGAGATGGAAAGCGGGGGAAGGCGTCTGATTGCCGGGATGAATCCGGCTGTTTTTGCGATTGTTTTTGTCGTTGTGATGGGCGGTGTGTATTTGGAAATATTGCCGAATAACATGCTTGTCGGCTTCGTCATTCCAATGGTGATTGGCGGGCTGTTTATTTGGCTGGGGGAGAAAATCCCGGTTTTCCGCACATTTGGCGGACCGTCACTGCTTTGTATTATTGTACCAGCTGTTTTTGTGTACTGGGGACTTTTCCCTCAGAGTGGAGTTGAGATTGTAGCGGATTTTTATAATGGATATGGTTTTATTGATTTGTTTATTGCCGCCTTAATTGTCGGCAGCTTGCTGAGCATGGACCGGCAAATTTTAGTGAAAGCGGGGATACGTTTTTTTATTCCATTACTAGCCGGCGTGGTGCTGACTTTTGTCGTCGGTGGGCTGGTCGGCCATGTAACGGGATTTGGCTATAAAGAAGCGATTCTCTTTGTTATTGCTCCGATCATGGGCGGCGGCATCGGCGCGGGGGCTGTTCCAATGTCGGAAATTTATGCTTCCGGAGCCGGAGGGGATCCGGCTGAATATTTATCGATGCTCGTCCCTGCAATTATGGTTGCGAATGTTCTATGTATCTTCGTTGCGTCTATTTTAAATGGTCTCGGCAAAAAGAACAAAAATATGTTTATAAAAGGATTTTCAGGAGAAGGAGAAATTCTTCGCAATGCCAAGAAAAATGAGGCTACCGAGCCATTGCGCGCAGCTGAAAGCAAGGAGACGACGACTTACTCCAATCTGGCCGTTGGACTGATGATGTCCGGAGCTTTATACATTTTTGGTTACTTCATTGCGATGCTGTTCCCTAGTATTCATGCTTATGCCTGGATGATTATTGCGACTGCGCTCGTGAAAATTTTAAATATTACTCCGACTGTGATCGAAGATGCTGCCGGTGACTGGTTTGATTTTGTCTCGAAGATGCTCCTGCCTTGTATGCTCGTGGCAACGAGCATTGGTTTGATTGACATGCACCAAATTATCGAGGTTGTGACGAATCCTGCTTATTTAGGACTGACAGCGTTAACCGTTTTGCTTGCTTCATTTGGGGCGGGGATTTTTGGCTGGCTTGTTGCGATGTACTTTGTCGAATCAGCTATCGCCGCCGGGCTTTGTATGGCTGATGTTGGCGGTTCAGGGGATGCGGCTGTTCTTGGAGCGAGTGAAAGACTGAAGCTTATGCCATTTTCGCAAATTTCTTCCCGGCTGGGAGGAGTGATCATTTTACTCATTATGTCGATACTCGCTCCTCTGTTTTTATAAAAGGGAAAACAAGACTACAAGAAAAGGGATGATGGAATGAATTTTCAAATTACGACCTTGCCAGGAGATGGAATTGGACCGGAAATCGTAAAGGAAGGCATAAAAGTCATGAAAGCGGCAGAAAAGATTGTTTCAGGCTTTACCCTTGATTTTCAGCATTTTGATGCCGGAGCCGGACATTATGTAAAAACAGGAAACGTTTTTCCTGATTTATCTTATAAGGCTTGCCAGGAAAGTCACGCGATCTTTCTCGGAAGCATGGGCATTCCGGAGGTCGTGGAAAAGGATGGTACGGAGGTGCAAGGACAGGTTATTCTGCGTCTACGGTTCGAGCTGGATCTCTTTGCCGGGGTCCGACCGGTTAGATTATATCCAGGGGTGAAGACGCCGCTTGAGAATAAGCAGGATATCGACTTTGTCATTGTCAGGGAGAATACAGAAGGGTTATTCTCTTCATTTAGAGGCGGGAGCGAGATCGTCAATGAAGTGGTGGCCGATACGATGATGATTAGCCGCAAAGGAACAGAAAAAATTACCGACTATGCGTTTCAACTCGCAGAAAAGCGCCAGGGACGGGTGCTTGACGGCAAAAAAATCGTAACCTGCTGCGACAAAAGCAATGTGTTCAAATCGTTAGCCTTTTTCCGGAAGATCTATGATGAAATCGCTGAGAAATACGAGGGTGCGGTTGGAAAGGATTATGCTTATATGGATGCGATGACACTGTGGATGGTGCAAAAGCCGCAGCATTATGATGTGATTGTCTCGGAAAACATGTTTGGTGATATTTTATCTGATTTGGCTGCCGCTTTGGTCGGAGGCATGGGCATGGCTCCATCCGGTGATATCGGCTACCGTCATGCCATGTTCCAGCCGGCCCACGGATCGGCTCCGTCGATAGCTGGAAAAGGGATCGCCAACCCGGTCGCCACGATCCTGTCCGGATCGATGATGCTGAAATGGCTTGCTGATCAGCATCAGCATCAGGAAGCGAGGGAAGCGGCACGTCTCATTGAAAAGGCAGTGGCAGCGACATTGGGTCAAGGCATTCAGACAAGTGATCTGGGCGGGACGTATACGACTGCCGACTTTGGTCATGCGGTAGTTAGTCAAATGGAGAAAATCAGCGTATAGTGGAGCAACAAAACGTGGAGATGGGAGAAGCCAAAAGATTAACCCAAGCAGAGAAAATCGCCTTGAAGCTAAGGGATATGATTATTCTTCAGCAAATAAAGCCTAATGAAAGAATTAACCAGGACAGCATCAGCAAGCAACTTGGAGTAAGCAAAATTCCGTTGCGTGAGTCATTGAAGATTCTTGAATCGGAAGGTCTTGTCTACTCTGTTCCTTATAAAGGAGCGTTTGTTGGAAACATTACGATTGAATACGTGCAGGAAACGTACTATTTACGGTCGGTTCTTGAAGGGATCTCGTGCGCCCAGGCAACGCCGTTTTTTGATCAGGCGTCGTTAACGAAGCTTCGCCAGTTTCTCATTCAGGCGGAGGCTGCTCTGGAAAAAGAGGATCTTGAACGGTTCATCCGTAAATCAGAGGGCTTTCATGATTTTATCCATGGAATGTCGGGTTATAAGCGGGTAAGCATGATGATCCAGCAATTAAATACGCGTTCTCTCGTGCTGCGCTTTTATCCCGAGGAACAATGTTATTTATCATTAAAGGAGCACACATTTATTTATGAACGAATAGAGGCGGGCGATTCGGAAGGCGCGGGAAATGCGATGAGAATGCATGTCCAGCGCTCAGGGATGGATACCGTGAAAGAGTTGCAGTCTAAATTAGCCGATCAGAGTTAGTTCATTAAATATAGATCACGCAATCGCTTCGAGCTTGAGAAAAGGGCGGCATTTCCCCCTTTTTGTGCAAGCTCGTTTATTTTTTCAAGAAAAACAATCGTATTGGATTGACATGTGCTGGAGGTTCCATACAATATAAGTAAGATTAGCACTCCGGGTAAACGAGTGCTAACAAAAGAAGCAGAGGAAGGAGATTGTTGTATGGAGAAAAAGCAGTTTCAGGCGGAATCGAAACGATTGTTGGAAATGATGATTAATTCAATTTACACGCAAAAGGAGATCTTTTTGAGAGAGCTGATCTCGAATGCCAGCGACGCGATTGACAAGCTTTATTATAAAGCGCTGACGGATGAGGAGCTGAGCTTCAATCAAGAGGATTATTACATAAAGGTCAGCGCTGATAAGGAGAAGCGGCTGCTGACGATTACCGATACAGGCATCGGGATGTCGGCAGAAGAGCTGGAGCAGAACCTTGGAACGATCGCGAAAAGCGGTTCGCTCGCTTTTAAGAAGGAAAATGAAATCAAGGATGGTCACGATATTATCGGACAATTCGGTGTTGGTTTTTATTCCGCTTTTATGGTGGCTGATGCGGTAACGGTAAAGACGAAGCAGCTTGGCAGTGAACAAGGCTTTAAGTGGGAATCAAATGGAGCGGACGGCTATACGATCGAACCGTGCGAAAAAGAGACGGTCGGCACGGAAATCATTTTAAAAATCAAGGAAAACACCGAGGATGATAATTTTGATGAATATTTGGAAACGTATCGTTTACAAGCGATCATCAAAAAATATTCCGATTTCATTCGCTACCCGATTAAAATGGATGTCACTGTACAGAAGCCGAAAGCGGATAAAGAAGAGGAATTAGAGGAAGTAACCGAGGAACAGACGATTAACAGCATGGTTCCGATCTGGAAGAAAAACAAAAGCGAGTTAACGGATGAAGACTACGAAAATTTCTACCACGAGAAGCGTTATGGCTTTGATAAGCCGGTGAAGCATATTCATATTAGCGTAGATGGAACATTGCGCTATAACGCGATTCTCTTTATTCCGGAACGGACGCCGTTCGACTTTTATACGAAGGAATATGAAAAGGGCCTTGAGCTTTATTCCAACGGCGTGCTGATCATGGAAAAATGCGCCGATCTTCTGCCGGACTATTTCAGCTTTGTTAAGGGAATGGTTGATTCTGAAGATTTGTCGCTCAATATTTCCAGAGAAATGCTCCAGCATGATCGTCAGCTGAAGATGATCGCGAAAAATATTACGAGTAAAATCAAAAGTCAGCTCAAAGGTTTGCTGAAAAATGAACGGGAAAAGTATGAAACATTTTATGAATCATTTGGCAGACAGCTGAAGTATAGCGTCTATAGTGATTTCGGCCAGCATAAAGAGGAGCTTCAGGATCTCCTGCTGTTCTATTCCGGCAAAGAGAAGAAGCTAATCAGTCTGGATGAGTATATCGAAAAGATGCCGGAAGAGCAAAAGTACATCTATTATGCTACGGGAGCGTCACATCATCGGATTGAAAAGCTGCCGCAAACCGAGCTTGTTGCGGAGAAAGGCTTTGATATTCTATATTTTACCGATGACGTCGATGAATTTGCGATCAAAGCGTTAGCTTCCTATAAAGATAAGCAGTTCAAATCGGTTTCGAGCGGTGATCTCGGATTGGAGGATGCAGAGGAGCAAGCGAAAACAGAAGCCGAGCAGGAGGAGCATAAAGCCTTATTTGAACATATGAAACAGACGCTTGGCGATAAAGTGAAAGATGTCAGACTATCGAAGCGCCTCCGCTCTCATCCGGTCTGTCTCACAGCAGAAGGAGAATTATCCATTGAGATGGAAAAGGTGCTTCAGGCGATGCCGGACAATCCGAATGTAAAGGCAGAGAAGGTTCTCGAAATCAACGGAGACCATGACATTTTCCCTACCTTAAAAGAAGCCTACGAACAAGATAAAGAGAAGCTTGAGCTGTACACAAACTTATTATACAACCAGGCACTGTTGATCGAAGGCTTGCCAATTGAAGATCCCGTTGAATTTACGAATAATATGTGCAAAGTGATGGCATAAAGAGGCTGTCCCACTCGGGACAGCCTCTTTACCTTAAAAGGAGCAGGACAAATGGCGTAGCGAAACGGGTCGGAAATTAATACCGTATCGTAAGCACGTTCGATTCTAAATAGAAAGGATGAAGACATGCTTAATTAGGAAAGGAGTGAGTGAATGTCGATTAATAATGCTGTTCAGAATGGCAGCTTTGAAATAGGTGGTTTTGCCCCGTGGTTATTTGTTAACAGTATTCGGACAACAGCTGCCTCTCATTCAGGAAGCTACGCGGCCCAACTAGCAGGCGGGAATGTCAATTCGTTTATTACTCAGTATGTCCCTGCCACTGCCGGAGAATCTTATGAGATTCTCGTTTCTTTGGCCAAAGAGGGGAACTCACCGTCACCACCGATTTCACTAACGGTTGCTTATTATGATGCCTCTTTTACCTTTTTGGGATATGGTCTTATTACGAACCTGCCGGTAAACCGTCTGCCGAACGTTCAGGAAGAGAATTGGATAGAAGAATATCAGACGACGTCAGCTGCCCCTTTAGGAACAACGCAAGCGCTTATTTTAATAAATAAGCTGCCACAGGCAGGCAGTCCGGCAGTGATCGTTGATGATGTTGCATTGCTGGTCGTGGCATCGGAAGGAACTGTGGGACCTACAGGCCCCGCAGGCCCGACAGGAGCGATGGGGCCGTCTGGTCCAAGAGGAGCCACTGGAGAACCCGGTATCACTGGTCCCACAGGTCCAGCTGGAGGTCCGGCCGGTCCGACGGGAGCTACTGGTCCAAGAGGTGCTACGGGAGCCACTGGTGGAATAGGGCCAAATCCATTTGAGGTTTATGTGCAATCTGGTTCAACCGGGGGAGATGGTACTCAGGCTAATCCCTTTGGAACAATACAGGAGGGGCTTGCTGCTGTGTCACCAACTGGAGTCGTTCATGTACTAATTGGGACTTATCCGATTGCTACAACGGTGAATGTTAATAAGCAAGGGGTCACATTGCGGGGCTACCCCGGCGCTGTCATTCAGTTGCAGGCCAATGTTATCCCCTTTGTCGTCACTGGGACTGGTGTTACGATTGAGGGGTTTACAATGACAAGTGATGTGCCGTATCCACGGGAGTTTATTCAAATTGGAGGGAGTAATCACCGCATTTTGGGCAATACAATATATGGTCCGCCCCAGGAAGGACCGTCAACGGATTGGGTAGTCAATCGCGGATTTGTGACTCAGGCCAATAATGTAACTAATCTGTTAGTCGATAATAATATTTTTTACTCATTGCGCCAGCCTTCGTATTTAAATCCGAATACGACCGGTCACATCATCAATAATATTGTCTATAATACGAGAGGATTTGTCGTCGATAGAGCTGTCTTTGTATTTTCCGGTAATTCGTGGGGAAGTCCTGAAAATGCAGTCGACCTTGCTTTACTTGCAGGGACGATCGCCGGTCCACCATACGATCCGTTGACTGAGCTGTCAGCCAATAACAGCTCTGCTTCGATTCAGGATAGCCGCTAACGATAAAAAAGGATACTGAAAAACGATTGCAGTGGCTCAGGTACGCAAAGCCCGGGCCAAAAGGTTGCTTTCACCTTTTGGCCCGGGCTCTTCATTGATCGTACAGGTTTTACTTGCCAGTTTTTTATTGTGGAGCCGGTTGTTCCATTGCCGGGTCTGTAGCCGGATCAGTTGCCGGATCACCGGCAGGGTCTCCCTCTCCTCCGCAAGCCGTCATCACCAATGTAATTCCTAAAGCCGACATAAGTAACAGTAGATTTTTCTTCATGATTTATTCCCTCCTTTTTTGTTACTTTTCTATACCATGCTTGCTTTGCATTGAAACCCTTATCCGCAAGAAAAAACCTGATTCCGAGAAGAAAAAAGGAAGAAAAGACTAGTATGAAAAAACTGGGTAATCTCTCGTAATCGTTGAAGGATAAGGAGTTGCAAGCTTATTTCAAATATTAAAATTTATGAATATGTAGCAATATGTGAGAATGAAAAGAATCATGGAATGGAAGGGCGGGTAAGGTGAAATCGGTCTCTAACAGCAAAGGCAGAATCTGTCGTCAGTGGCTCGTCATTCGGGGCAGACTAGAAAAAAATGAGATAAAAGCCTTTACGGAAGGAGGCCACTGAAAACTTCTTTTTTTTCGTAACTCGAAGAAGAGTAATGGCTCCGCGCGTTGCACGTCTTGCTTCGAGAAACCCACTCGTAGCAAGGCTTTCAAAATCAGGCAACGGCTACGCTCATTACGAAAAAGCTGCTAAAAAAGTGAAAATCGAACTTTTTCAGCAGCCTTTACGGAAGCGGGATGGAGGTTTATCGTGTAAGATAGTGTAATCAACGTCATTTACTAGGAGGGTGGAGGATGAGTGATCAACGTGAGCAATGGTCCTCAAAACTCGGCTTTATTTTATCAACAGCCGGAGCGGCTATAGGACTGGGGGCGATTTGGAAGTTCCCTTATGTGGCCGGAATGAATGGAGGAGGAGCGTTTTTTCTCATTTTTATTATTTTTACCGTTTTGATCGGGCTTTCCATGCTCGTTTCAGAATTCATTATCGGGCGGGGAGCCCGACGCGAAGCGATTACGGCTTACAAAACATTGGCTCCGCAGAGCGCGTGGGTGCTTGTTGGCCGGATGGGAGTACTGGGCTGTTTCCTGCTCCTCTCGTTTTACTGCGTCGTTGGCGGATGGGTTGTATTATATTCCGGCTTCGCCATCTCCGGGAAGGTGATCGCGGAGGGAGCCGATTACGGTCAGTTATTTGCGCAAGTGACAGGGACACCTTGGATCGGTCTTATCGGTCTCGCACTATTTCTACTTATTAACGTGATTGTGCTTTCCTTTGGGATAAAAAATGGAATTGAGCGGGCAAACAAATATTTAATGCCGCTTTTATTTATCTTTTTTCTTATTCTTGTTATCCGTTCCTTGACGCTGGAAGGGGCGATGGAGGGCGTGCGCTTTTTCCTTCAGCCGGACTTCTCGAATATAACAGGGGAAGGCATTTTATACGCGCTGGGCCAGTCCTTTTTTTCGCTGGCTGTTGGTTTTTCATGTATGGTGACATACAGTTCTTACTTGAATAAGAATGAAAATATTCCGGCTGCTGCATCGTCTGTAGTTGTCATGAATATTTTCGTTTCATTGCTGGCAGGTCTGGCGATTTTTCCGGTCGTCTTCTCATTCGGGCTTGAGCCGGCGGAAGGCCCTGGTTTGCTGTTTATGGTGCTGCCGGCTGCCTTTTCGCAAATGCCGTTCGGCGGTCTGTTTCTCAGCTTGTTTTTGTTGCTGTTTTTGTTTGCGACATTAACGTCATCATTCAGTCTCTTGGAAATTATCATTTCTGCTTTTACAGAAAACAACAAGCGTTCGCGGGCAAAGGTCGCCCTCATTTCGGGCATCGTTGTCTTTTTGGCAGGGATCCCGGCGGCGCTGTCATTCGGAGTGCTGGCGGATGTTCAGCTGTTCGGGAAAACCTTTTTTGATGCGACGGATTATCTCGTCAGCAATTTTATGCTGCCGCTTGGCTGCCTGTTCATTGCGCTCTTTATTGTGCACCGGATGGATCGTAAGCTGGTGAATGAGGAGTTTACAGCCGGGAACAGCCTGTCAGCCGTCTGGCTGTCAGTGTGGCTCTTTTTAATGAAATGGGTCGTGCCGATTACGATCATTGTCGTGTTTATTAATATGCTTGGCTTGTTTTAAAGGCTTTCACAGAGGCTTGGATAGAAGGTTGTTTTTTTACCTTTTATTCAAGCCTCGAAACAATGGCTCCATTCATTGTTTCGAGGCTATATAGTTGAAGCGGGAAAGTCGCCATGTGCAGTACTTAACTGTCCAATTTATATTCCTTCATTTTCTTATAAAGGGTCGTCCGGGAGAAGCCGAGATGCTTTGATGATTTTGAGATATTTCCTTTAAAACGGACGAGCGCCTCCATAATATCCTCCCGTTCCTTCAAACGATTTACTTGTCGAATCTCTTCCAGATGCTTAACCTTTGTCCATTCATACTTTTCAGGCGGCTTATGCTCGATGGAGAGAGCTCTGGACAAATGCTCCAGATGAAGTTCTCTATCTGTGCCGGACAACTCATAAGCGAGTTCTACGACATTGCGAAGCTCGCGAATATTGCCGGGCCAGGAATAGTTCATGAAATAATGCAGAGCTTCAGAGGAAACCGTCTTGCTCTCCTGATCGTCTCTTTCCGCGAATTCCTCTAAAAAAAGGGCGACAAGCTCAGCGATGTCTTCTTTTCTTTCCCTTAAAGGGATAAGCTCGATAGGGAAGACATTCAGGCGATAATATAAGTCGCTGCTTAATGTGCCTTTGTAAGCAATCTCCTGACTCAAGTCTTTATTTGTCGCAGCAATAATTCTTACATCGAGCGGAATGGTCTGCTGGCCGCCGAGGCGGCTGATTTCCTTTTGCCGCAGAACACGCAGGATGATCGCCTGCAGCTCCGCCGGCATCTCACCAATTTCATCAAGGAATAACGTGCCACCATTCGCTTGCTCGAACTTGCCGGGGATGCCCCCACTAAAAGGTCCATCCCTATAGCCGAACAGCTTAGAGGCGATGAACGGTTCATTGAGCGTCGCGCAATGAAGGGTGACAAACGGCTTATCCTTTCGGGTGCTTTCATTATGAATCGCCCGGGCGAATATTTCTTTACCGGTTCCGCTTTCTCCGAGTAATAACACATTTGTGGAATTGGTCGAGGCGGTTTTTGCTAATGAGATCGCCTCGAGCAGTTTTGGGTGGCTACCGGCAATGTGAGGAAGCAGCAGCGGCTGTTCGCGGCTTTTTTTCTGTTTCTTTTTGTTCGCGCTCAGTTTTTTTATATAAAGGTAGCGGTAGTCATGAGCCGGGACGATATAGACTTCATAAATGGAATTGGACTGATCTTTATAAAGCTGCTTCCGTTTATAAGAAATATGATCAAAATTTTCTTGATACAAGCTGAGCATAAGTTTGTCTTTTTCACTGATTAATTGCTCGGCCAGCCCGTTTGTGTAAATAATTTTTTCCTGCTTTTTGACAAGCAGCGCCTCCTCAAGATCATTCGTAACATCATGCAGCAATTCGTATAGAAACTTAGACTCTTTTGATTGCTGAAAGAGGCTGACAGAATTCTCGGCGACCACTTTAAGCGCCTTCACAAGTGAAATAAAGAGTTCAAGCTCGAATTCCTGATTATCGCGGACAAATACGCCGAGGGCGCCGAATAATTCGTTTTCGCTGAAGATTGGAATGCCGACGGTGATCCAGTCATTTAATGAGAGGGTCTGGTGATCTGACCCCAGTGAAAAAGAGAGTTCTTTTTTTAGAATCGCTTTGCTCATGCCCGTATGTTTCAAAAAATCTGTCGCCCATATGGAAACACCGGGATCGAGCGGGTCATCCGGAAACTGCTCTTTCATCTCAGGCTGAAACAAATCAAGAAGTCGGCCCTGCTGGTCAAAATAAGTGACATAGTAAGGGAAAAAGGAAGCTGCTTTTTTCAGCTCCGTGATGACAGGTTTATGAGCGGATAAGGAAGCTTCCACATTTTCATTCCGGTAAGCCTCGGGCGTTCCCTTAAGCGGGAATGGGGAAGGCTTCACCGGGCCAGCTGATTCCGAAAGGATTTTGCCTGATCCATCCTTTTGAAATTGACCGATGTGGGAATGGAGCCATAGATGCTGGTTCTTTTGGTCAACGATAATTTTTCCCTGGGGAGCCTGACAGACGAGACCGGCTATATGCTTTTTGATTTTACCTATTTCGAGGCTGCTTGCTTTCTGAATCGCCTCGGCCATTATGTGGACGCTGTTATAAGCATGTTCCATCGCCGCACTGATCATCTCGGTTCCGTAAGCAGCTTGAAAGCGACGTTTAAATGCAACATTTGCCTCCTGATTAAGCGAAGAGAAATAGGAGGAACAAAAATAATGGCCTGCTATGTAACGGGGGTCAATCAGCTGATTATCAGTTTCAGAGATGATTGTGTCCGCGATTGGAAAAGGGAAATTGAGATGGTGACAGCACTCGTAGAACGATTGAGCGCTTTCTCCGACCAACGTCGAGAAAACTACGTCAGGCTTTCTCGTGGAAATCGTTTTAATGGTCTGTTCGAACTGCTTCTCCCCTAACGCGTGATATGACGCGCCTGCAATCTCCCCTCCATTTTGGGAGATGAGTCGGCGGGCAACATTGTTCATTTCTTTCGGATAATGATAATCAGAGCCGATTAAATAAAAGCTCTTGCCGATGTGCTTCATCAGCCAGGGGATATAATGAAACAAAAGCTGATTAGGTAAAGGGCCGCAATAGATCACGTTTGGATGCTGTTCTGCCCCTTCGTAGTGAGCGGGGTGAAAGAGCAGACAGTCATGCTTCGCCAGCAGAGGCAGGATGCTTTTACGGCCGGCGGATGTAGAAAGACCGATGAGCAGCTGAATGTCTTCCTCAAGTAATTTTTCAGTCACTTTAGCTGTGACATCCGGATCGGAACATGTATCTTTAAACATTGGAGTCAGCGTTTTCCCTAACACGCCTCCATGTTTATTAATTTCATCAATTGCAAGCAAGGCAGCTTTGTACTGGCCTTTCTCTGTCGCAGCTAATGCGCCTGACAGCGAGAACAATAACCCTACTTTAAGATCCTCCGTCATGTAAGAATCATCCCTCCTGCAGCTTTATAAATAATATGTGGTTCATTATTTTTATCATAAAGGATATTAAAAAAAGCCCTGACATTCGTGAAAGGTTTTCTAACATATTATTTAGTGGGGGACTTTCAATAGCGTGATTGGATGACTGCAAACAATAAATTGTCATGGAACAGGCGCAGTGCAGGACGGATGTATCCCAAATGATTTTTCCACAAAAATTTTTTCTGTTGAATGAAAAAGGGGGAACGGCGTTTTAGCAGCATAATAAAAGGTTTTATTTTCTCCGATCAGAAATATATATCGGTAATAGAGGTGGTTAGCTGCCGAGAAGAGCTTATCGCATTAAAGGTTCAGAATATTATGCTATAATGGAGGTGAGGCAGGAGGTAGTCCAGGCATGCTGTCATGGGAACAGCAGAAGGGGGAAGAAGATGAAGGTTGGCTTTATTGGAACGGGCGTAATGGGTTCGCGCATGATCAAGCAGTTTCTGCAGCAGCATACGGTGCTTATTTATAACCGTTCGCCTGAAAAAACGAAGGAATTGGTGGAGCTTGGCGCAGAGCGTCTGGACAGTGTCGCTGCGGTGGCGCAGATGGCGGATATCATTTGTACGTGCCTATCGATGCCAGGTGATGT
Source organism: Halalkalibacter oceani (assembly GCF_040544555.1). NCBI lineage: Bacteria > Bacillati > Bacillota > Bacilli > Caryophanales > Bacillaceae > Halalkalibacter > Halalkalibacter oceani. The sequence goes on along the minus strand of NZ_JBEPKD010000004.1, from coordinate 156,075 downwards.
GATTGGCGTGTACGAAGGGGAGAAAGGAATTCTTGCCCATGCTCGTCCGGGGGCAATTTGTATTGATTTTACAACGGTCGGCGCGGAGACAAGCAGGGAACTGTTTGCGGAGGCCGCCAAGCAAAAAATTGACTATCTTGATGCTCCGGTCAGTGGTGGGCCTGAAGGAGTCGAACAAGGTACGCTAACGATTATGGTCGGAGGAAAAGAAGCTGCTTTTCAGACGGTGGAGCCACTGCTTGCGCTAATTGGTGCGAAGGTTGAATTTTTAGGAACATCGGGAAGCGGTAGTGTGGCGAAGCTGATCAATCAATACCTTGTTGGTGTTCACTCGCTGGCCGCCGCAGAGGCAATGGTGACGGGAGCAGCATTAGGGCTTGATTCCGAACAGCTTTATCACATTTTAAAAGTCAGCTATGGCAACAGCCGGATGCTGGAACGGCATATGGAGCAATATGTTTTGCCGGGAAACTTTGAACCAGGAGGCGCTTTAAAATACTTACATAAGGATGTGAAATTAGCGAATAAGCTTGTTGAGGCAGCGGGGCTTGATCAATCTACCGGCGCTCTGGCGGAGTCTGTTTTATCAGAGGCGATCAATGAGGGGCTTGGTGATTTTGATATGGCTTCAGTTATTAAGCTGTTGGAGAAGAAAGGTCAGGTGGAAGTAAAAAGGGAGAAGTAGGAGGGTCATCCGGCTCTTATTAAAATATTAGATTTTAGTTTTGGCGCATGAAAGATATTTGATAACAGACTGTTCAATGTGTATGATAAATAATGGGATTTATGTGATGGTGAGTGCTTCCTATTCAGTTGAAGAATAGGGATGGAGGTATATAATGGCCGAAAAGATTCAATTTGATAATTTAAATCTGTCTGATCGTATTTACTTTTACCTGCGTGAAGAGATTATCAATAATCAGATGGAGCCGGGTTCAAAAATTAATTACGATGACATTATGGAGAAGCTGGGAGTGAGCCGGACGCCTCTGCGCGATGCGCTACTGAAGCTGCAGCAGGATGGGTTAGTTGAAGTAAAGGCGCGTTCTGGCAGCTTCGTCGCGATTCCGAACCGGAAAAATATCGAAGACATCTATAATGTTAGAAAAGTGCTCGAAAGTCTGGCTGTCGAGCTCGCGAGTAAACAGATACCGAAAAAGGTTATCCACTCACTCGTCGAAGAGGCTGATCGAGCAGAGCTCGCGCTGGCAAAAGGGAAGACGGCACCGTTCTTTCAGGCTGACCGTAATTTACATCGGACGATCATTAATTATTCCGATAACAAACGGATCAGTGTGATGATGCAGTCGATCGAAGCTCAAATTCAATGGTTTGGCGTGATTATTACAAAAAACCATGCCCGCCCGCAGCAGGCTAACGAAATGCACCGCTTAATTTTGCAGGCGCTTGCCGAAGAAGAAGTCGAGGCGGCGAAAAAGCTGATGGAACAACATATTGAAGAAATTAAGCAGGTGACATTAAGCGATTACGGCAATACGGTCGAACATAATAAGTAGCGTATTTGAGCATGGAAGTGCCCAGGAAGAGCCGGCAAGTGAAGTCGCATCAAAGATGAAGTGAGGATGCGACTTCACTTGCTGCTTCCAGCAAGCGAAAACGGAATAAAGCTGCTTTCTCCAGCAGGCAGAAGGAGAGGAAAGTTCAATATTGACAGCATCTGACTCTGGTAATGTGTGAAAGCGCTTTACTATAAACAGATCATAACATTTGAGGAGGATTTTTTATGAAAAAGATTGGATTTGTGGGATTGGGAACAATGGGGTTGCCAATGGCAAAAAATCTATTAAAAGCTGGCTACTCATTGCGTGTGTACAATCGGACTGCAAGCAAGGCACAATCGTTGCAGAGTGAGGGCGATGTGGAGGTGGCAAGCTCACCGGCTGAAGTGGCACGAAACAGTGAAATCGTCATTACGATGGTCACGAATAATCAAGCTTTGGAAGAAGTTATCAAAGGGGAGAATGGTGTTCTGGCGGGAGCGTCTGCCGGTTTAATTATCATTGACAGTAGCACCGTCGCTCCGGATCTAGTTCAATCGCTGGCGAAAGAACTGGCTGAGAAAGACATTGAACTGCTTGATGCCCCGGTAACAGGAAGTGAACCACAGGCGATTGCCGCGGAACTTGCTTTCATGGTAGGTGGTAAGGAAGAAGTGTACCAGCAGTGTATTCCTTTATTTGAGGCGATGGGAAAACAATCGCACTATATGGGGGGAAGCGGACTAGGAGCATATACGAAGCTCGCCAATAATACGATGTCTGCTATTAATCTCTTATCGTTAAGCGAAGCGCTGATTTTGGCCAGCAAAGCCGGAGTGGATCCGCAGAAATTTATGGAAGTCGCTAGCGGCGGCGGGGCGCGGAGTGGAATGATGGATAATAAAGGACCGAAAATTATCAACCGCGATTTTCATCCAAACTTTAAAACAGAGCTGATGCATAAGGATTTAGGGCTCGCTTTAAATGTCGCGGCTGAAATGAATATTCCGGTGCCGCTGCTTGCAAGCGTAAGGGAACAATTGCGAATCGCCATGGCGAAAGGCTATGCGGAAGAGGATATGTGTGCAGTAGCGAAATGCTATGAGGAATGGGCCGGCGTTGAAATTAAGAAAAACGCCTAAACAGAAATAAAAATAGGAATGAGGCAAAAGAGCAGGTTTTTTTGCCTCATTCCTATTACGTAGGAAGTCTACTTTTCTGAACTTACTTGCTGCTTAGCTTCTTCCAGCATTTTATTAATTTCTTCGATGTATTCCTGCAAGCTCATCGTGATTCCTCCTTTTTATGTAATAGATTTATTTAGTAGTAGATTTGGTTTGGTTATATCATTATTTTTACCAAATTGAGAAGAAGCTAAACGTCTTTTTGGGAAAATGAGCCAATAGTCTGAATATTTTCCGGGGATAAGGGCAAGCTGGGTTTGGCAAAGATGGGGAGATAGCGGGAAAAAGCAAGGGATGGATCAAAGGAAAAAAACAACCTTTGACCCATCCCCTTGTCTTAAAGCTGGAGCTCTTTCCGTTCTTCTTCTGTAAATACCCTTGAGCGGGTTAAAAAGCGTTTTCCTTCAGGTCCTTCCAATGAAAACATGCCGCCGCGTCCGTTCACGACGTCAATAATTAATTGCGTATGCTTCCAATAGGCGTACTGATCCGCAGCAATATAAAAGGGGCTTCCGCCGATATGACCAAGCAGGACGTCACTTGCCCCAACCTTCAGCTCCCCTTCCTGGTAACACATCGGCGAGCTGCCGTCGCAGCAGCCGCCGGATTGATGAAACATTAATGGACCGTGAATGCTTTTTAGCTTGTTGATCAATTGAATCGCTTCTTCGGTGGCAACGACTCGTTCAACCATGTTCCGTTCACTCCTTTCCCTTTTCGTAGTCAGGAAGCAACAGGGGGTGGAGTTCGAGGCCGCTGAAAACTTCCTTTTTCGTAACTCGAAGAAGAGTAATGGCTCCGCGCGTTGCGTGCCTTTCTTCGAGAAACCCACTCGTAGCAAGGCTTTCAGGAAACGGCTACGCTCATTACTTAAAAGCCGCAGAAAAAGTGAAAATCGTCCTTTTTCTGCAGCTTCCGGAGTTCAACGCTTCTTAAAAGAAGCCTTGCGCATCTTCGCTATAGCTGACGAGCATATTCTTCGTCTGCTGATAGTGACTGAGCATCATTTTATGATTTTCACGGCCGATGCCCGACTTTTTGTAGCCGCCAAAGGCAGCGTGGGCCGGGTAGGCGTGGTAGCAGTTTGTCCAGACACGTCCGGCCTGAATGGAGCGGCCGAAGCGATAGGCGGTGTTAATGTTGCGTGTCCATACGCCCGCGCCTAATCCATATAACGTGTCATTGGCGATTGAGAGCGCTTCGTCGGCATCCTTAAACGTAGTGACGGACACAACCGGGCCGAAAATTTCTTCCTGGAAGATGCGCATGTTGTTTGTGCCTTTAAAGACGGTTGGCTGAATATAATAGCCGTTTTCGAATTCGCTGCCGAGGCTCGTATTCCGTTCTCCGCCAATCAGGCATTCGGCGCCTTCCTGCTTGCCGATGTCCAAGTATGATTGGATTTTTTCCATTTGCTCCAAAGAAGCCTGGGCGCCCATCATCGTTTCAGGGTCGAGTGGATTGCCGGTTTTGATCGCTTTGACCCGCTCAAGTGCACGCTCCATGAAAGGTTCGTAAATTGATTCATGAATCAAGGCGCGTGACGGGCATGTACAAACCTCGCCCTGATTGAGCGCAAACATGACAAAGCCTTCGATCGCTTTATTTAAAAATTCATCGTCTTTATCCATCACGCAAGGGAAAAAGATATTCGGTGATTTCCCGCCTAATTCAAGCGTAACGGGAATAATATTTTCCGAAGCGTACTGCATGATCAGGCGTCCCGTCGTCGTTTCACCAGTGAAGGCAATTTTGGCGATCCGGCTGCTCGAAGCAAGCGGCTTTCCAGCTTCAACGCCAAAGCCGTTGACAATGTTGACGACGCCTTTAGGAAGCAGGTCTTCGATTAATTCCATTAATACGAGAATGGAAACAGGCGTCTGTTCGGCCGGCTTTAAGACGACGCAGTTGCCTGCGGCCAGTGCCGGGGCAAGCTTCCAGACTCCCATCAAAATCGGAAAGTTCCATGGAATAATTTGTCCAACAACGCCAAGTGGCTCATTAAAATGATAGGCGACGGTATGTTCATCGATTTGACTGATTGAACCTTCTTCACCGCGAATCGCTCCGGCGAAATAGCGGAAATGATCGACGGCCAGCGGAATATCGGCATTTAACGTTTCGCGCACGGCCTTTCCATTTTCCCACGTCTCGGCGACTGCGAGCATTTCTAAGTTCTGTTCGATCCGATCGGCGATTTTATTTAAAATATTGGCCCGTTCTGTTGGGGATGTTTTGCCCCAGGCATCTTTTGCCGCATGAGCGGCATCAAGTGCTAGTTCAATATCTTCCGCAGACGAGCGGGCGACCTCGCAAAAGACCTCTCCTGTAACGGGGGTAATGTTATCAAAATATTGCCCTTTGACAGGAGCCTGCCATTCCCCGTTAATGTAGTTGTCATAGCGTTTTTTAAATGAGACGAGAGACCCTTCCGTATTTGGACGTTTGTAAACCATCGAAATCCCTCCCAAAATAAATGAAGTGAGGCAGCCTGGATCACTTCGTATCCAGACAGACCTCTTTACTTGTTCGTGGAAATGCAAGCAATTTCCTTCACATAAATGGAAAAAAGATAATATTTTGTCTATTCCTTTTTAAAGAGAAAAATAAACGTTTAGATTGAGTAGACTTTTGGTGTTTAACTGATTATTTAGAGGCTCCTGATTAAGAGAGGCGACTGAAAAACGTCCTTGTTCGTAACTCGAAGAAGAGTAATGACTACGCTCATTACTTTGTCGACAGGCTTTTTGGATATAAGTATTTGTCACGATCCAGAGCTTCGAACCCGCTCCCGGGATGGGGGGCACGCTTTCCGCAGGCGGGCGTTGAACTAACCGGCACGCCGGTGGATTTCAACCTGCCCTTCCCTCCTGCAGGAGTCGGCCCTCCCATCTCGTCCGCTTTTTCTTGTGCGATACCGTGAGTACAGCTCCAATCCGAGTGTGTGTCAGAACTGTCCTCGGAAAAAATTCCATGCAGGCGAGCTTGGTTTTGCTGCCATGTAGCCGGAAAACTATACGAAAAATGCAACTACTACTGTATTTACCTGAATGTCGAGCGGATGAAATAGACGGAGACTCCTGTGGGAGAAAAAGCAACGGTGAGACCCCACAGGGCGGTAGCCCAAGGAGGCTCACCAGCTTTCCGCGGAAGGCGAAGTCTATTTCAGGAGCGACGGATTCCCCTCTTTTCATTTTTTCGGATAGTCATACGCTCATTACTTAAAAGCTGCTGAAAAAGTGTAAATCATCCTTTTTCAGCAGCTTCTGATTAAGGAGGTGCGTTCATATCTTTATAAGGAAAGGAGGCGGCGTATGGATATAACGGTACGACAGGGAGACAGCCTTTGGTATTACAGTCAGTTATTTTCGCTTTCGCTTCCGCTGCTTGTTGACGCGAACAGACATGTCGCTCCAGACCGTCTGTCAGTGGGAATGCGAATTTCAATACCAGGCTATACAATCAGCGCGTATTATGTAGCGGCCGGTGATTCCCTGTGGGCGATAGCAAACAGACTGGGTCTGCCGCTTGATCAGCTTTTTCTAGTCAATCAGCAGCTAGACGCAAACCATTTACAAATCGGTGATCGTCTTTTGATTCCGCAGCGGGTCACCGCGAAGGTTATCCAAGGAGCAAGGCCATATTGGTCGGCATCCTTGCAAAATGATTTGCGCGTCTTAACGGATGTCTATCCTTTTTTAAGAAGAGAAGTCATTGGAACAAGTGTGATGGGGAAGCCGATTGAGGAAATCCGAATTGGCTATGGCCCGAAAAAAATCCATTTTAACGGCTCCTTCCATGCTCATGAATGGATTACGACCCCTGTGCTCGTTGAATTTCTGAATGAATATGCGCTCGCGTTAACGAATCAAACCGCGATAAGAGGATTGAATATGCAGGCTTTTTATGAGGAAGTCGAGCTTTCCGTCGTGCCGCTCGTCAATCCGGACGGAGTTGATCTCGTCATTAACGGCCCGCCCGCTGAAGAGCCGTACCGCTCCAGTGTAATCGCAATGAACGGCGGGGCGACTTCCTTTTCGGGCTGGAAAGCGAATATTCGCGGTGTTGATTTGAATAATCAGTATCCGGCACGCTGGGAGATTGAAGCAGAAAGAAAACCGAGATCGCCGGCGCCGCGTGATTTTCCGGGCTACCAGCCATTAAGCGAGCCTGAGGCCATCGCCATGGCCGAGCTGACTGAAGCACGGGATTTCTGGAGAGTACTCGCGTTTCATACACAGGGCGAAGTCATTTTCTGGGGCTATCAGGGGCTTGAGCCGCCGGAAGCAGAAGGAATTGTCAATGAATTCGCCCGGGTCAGCGGCTATGAGCCGATCCGTTACGTCGATAGCTTTGCCGGCTATAAGGACTGGTTTATTCAGGAATGGCAGCGGCCGGGCTTCACCGTTGAACTTGGCAGAGGCACGAATCCCCTTCCACTGTCTCAGTATCCGTCGATTTATCAAAACGCGCTTGGCATTATGCTGGCAGCCTTATATATGTAGGAATGAGGGTGTGAAAAACATGCCGCTTATAGAGGAACCTTATTCCGTTATGAGCGGTTACACATGATCTGGCCCGTTTGTTTTTGCCTGTTAGCGGAATTTCGTTTCTATTGTCGTGAAGCGCTAAACTTGCAGAAGAGCGGAATCCTGTACTGTGAGGACTGATTTCATCTTTTTTACCATAATCCCGAGACTTGTCTCATATAAATTAGGGACAGGTTGGAGAGGGAGAGGAAAGATGACATCATTTTTTAAAGGGGCTTTACTGCTAACGATTGCCGCCTTTGCGGGCGAGTGCATTGAATTTCTTGTGAATATTGTATTGGCAAGGGAATTGGGCGAGGAAGGGCTCGGCTTATATATGTCGATATTGCCGACGATTATGTTTGTCGTAGTGCTTGCCAGTCTGGAGCTGCCGATTTCGATTTCCAAGTTTGTTGCTGAAAAGGAGCAGCTGTTTCACCGTAGTATGCTGTTGCATGCGTTGCGTTTTGCTGCGGTTTGCACGCTGATCTTTGTCGCAGTCTCCGTCTGGGTTCTGCCCCTGATTCCGGTGTTCGATCATTACCATCCGCTCGTGCCCTGGCTCTTTATTCTTTTGATTCCGCTGATCGCTTTTTCTTCAGTGGCGCGCGGCTATTTTATGGGCGCGCAGAAGATGAGCCGCATCGCGTTTGCTAACTTTTTACGGCGGGCCGCACAGCTTGTCCTTCTCTTCTTTATCTTTAATATGATGTCGTTTGCGCAGGACGTCGCCATTTTCGTTGCTTTGTGCACCTTGGTCGCCAGTGAGCTGGTCGTATTTGGCTATTTGTTTTTTGCTTTTTTGCTGCAAATGAATCTGCTGAAACGGCGGCCGCGGGCGACGCTTGACGGAAAAAAAGTGCGGCGTACGTTGCTGGAGGTTTCAGTGCCGACGACCGGACTGCGAATTTTCCACGCGGCGACGTTCGCGCTTAAGCCGTTTTTGATTAAGGAGGCGCTTGTGCGGGCCGGCATGGTCGAGGGGCTGGCGATGACCCAATATGGGAAGCTGGCGGGCGTCGCCTTTTCGATCGGTTTTTTTCCGGCTTTTATTGCGCATTCCTTGTTAATTGTCTTGATTCCGACCGTTTCGGAAGCCTATGCCAAAAGAGAGTTTGTCAGGCTGCGTTCCCTGATGCGGAAAGTGATGCTGCTGACGGCCGGGTACGGCATACCGGCTGTAATGGTGTTTTATTTTTTTGCCGAACCATTGACAAGCCTTTTTTTTGAAAATTCTCCTGCCGTCCGTTATTTGCAGCTGCTCGTACCGTATTTCCTGTTTCATTTTTTTGCGATTCCGATGCAGGCCTTTTTAATTGGCATCGGTCTTGTGAAGGAAGCTTTTGTCCATGCGCTTTATTCAACCGTTTTTTCCTTTGGAATGATGTTTGTCCTTGGCTCGATGCCAAGCATGCAAATGGACGGTGTGATACTTGGAATGAATATGGGGGCTGTGCTTTTAACGCTGATGCATTATGTGACGATTTGCGAGAAAATTAATGTCACGCTTTTGCTGCAGCAAAAGCGTTGAAGAAGAAAGAGGATTCATTCCGGATAAAGAAGGTAATGCTACTAGTAGCATGCCTTTTTTTATGCTTGACTAATTTGTATATACAAGTTAAACTGAAACCGTCATCATTCTTGTATATACAAGCTTATTGTGACGATTTCTTTTACATGCTGTGAAAACGCTTCAAATGAGAGGAGAATGAAGGATGAGTACGAATAAAGAAGCAGCAAAGGCGATTCTTGCTGCGATAGGCGGCAAGGAAAACATTGCCTCGGCCACCCATTGTGTGACGAGACTCCGTTTTGCTTTGCATGATGAAAAACAGGTTGATCAGAAGGCGCTTGAAAATATTGATGTTGTAAAAGGTTCATTTTCAACAAATGGACAGTTTCAAATCGTGATTGGACAAGGTCTTGTTGATAAAGTATATAAGGAATTAGTTGTGTTGGCGGGGATTTCAGAAGCTTCAAAGGATGAAACAAAGTCGGCCGCCGAGAAGAATCTGAATCCGATTCAGCGCGCCGTGAAAGTATTGGCTGATGTCTTTATTCCGATTCTGCCGGCGATTGTCACGGCCGGTCTGCTGATGGGGATCAATAATGTCCTGACAGGAGGAGGGATTTTCTTTGAAGGAGATACAGCGATTATTGATGTCTATCCACAATGGGCCGATTTCGCGGATATTATTCATGTTATTGCCAATACAGCGTTCACCTTCCTGCCGGCGTTAATCGGCTGGTCGGCCGTGAAGCGTTTTGGCGGTAATCCGCTGCTCGGGATTGTAATGGGACTGATTTTAGTACATCCGGCTTTGCTGAATGCGTGGGATTACGGCGCGGCGCGGGAAGCAGGCGAGATTCCAACTTGGAATTTGTTCGGTTTGGAAATCAATAAGCTCGGTTACCAGGGACAGGTGCTGCCGGTTTTCGTTGCTTCGATTATTTTGGCGAAGCTCGATGTCTTTTTGCGTAAACGGATTCCTGACTCCATCCAGCTGTTGACGGTCGCACCGATTGCTCTGCTTGTGACGAGCTTTTTAACATTTGCTCTTGTCGGCCCACTGACGTTTGCGATTGGGAATGGGATTGCAGACGGGTTCATTTGGCTGTTTGGCACACTGCCGTGGATTGCCGGTTTCTTATACGGGATTATTTACGGTCCACTTGTGATTACCGGAATGCACCATGTCTTTCTCGCGGTTGACCTGCAGCTGACAACAGGAACAGAGGCAGGTGGCACGTTCCTTTGGCCGATTCTTGCTTTATCCAATATCGCACAAGGGTCTGCCGCATTCGCGATGTATTTCCTTGTGAAGAACGCCAACTTGAAAGGTCTTTCCGGCACGGCCGGTCTTTCCGCATGGCTGGGCATTACCGAGCCTGCTCTGTTCGGGGTCAATCTTCGCTACCGTTTTCCATTCATTATGGCGATTATTAGTGCCGGGATTGCCGGAATGTTTGTGACGATCAATGGCGTGTTGGCAAATGCGGTCGGCGTAGGTGGTGTTCCGGCGTTTGTCTCGATTCGCGGCCAGGATTGGGGACCGTTTTTCATTGGGATGGCAGTCGTTATTTTGCTTCCGTTTGTGTTAACAGTCCTTTACGGCAAGCTCACGAAACCAAAGAGCTTAAAAGAAGAAGAGTGAACGAAAGAAAGGATGTTATGAAATGAAGGAATGGTGGAGGCGTTCGGTCGTCTATCAAATTTACCCGAAAAGCTTTAATGATACGACAGGCAACGGGGTTGGTGATATTCAGGGGATCATCGAAAAGCTTGATTATTTAAAAAAGCTTGGCGTCGATGTTCTCTGGCTGACGCCGATTTATGAATCACCGCAAAAGGATAATGGCTATGATATTGCCGACTATTACCGGATTCATGAGGAATATGGGACGATGGCTGATTTTGAGCGGCTGCTCAAAGAAACGCATCAACGGGGTATGAAGCTGATTATGGATTTGGTCGTGAATCACACATCGACTGAGCACCGTTGGTTTCAGGAGGCGCGGCAGTCGAAAAACAATCCATACCGAGATTTTTATATTTGGAAGAATCCTGTCGATGGAGGGGAGCCGAATAATTGGCAGTCGAAATTCGGTGGCTCCGCCTGGAAGCTTGATGAAAAGACAGGCCAGTATTATTTGCATCTGTTCGATGTGAGCCAGGCCGACCTAAACTGGGAAAATGAGAAAGTACGAAACGCAGTGTATGAGATGATGCACTTCTGGTTTGAAAAAGGGATTGACGGCTTCCGGCTGGACGTCATTAATCTCATTTCAAAGGATCAGCGTTTTCCTAATGATGATGGCAGCGAACCACCCGGTGACGGGCGTAAATTTTATACTGACGGGCCGCGGGTTCATGAATATCTCCACGAGATGAACAGGGAAGTGCTGGCGAAGTATGACAGCATGACCGTCGGCGAAATGTCCTCGACGTCGATTGACGCTTGTGTCAAGTATTCAAAGCCGGAGCGGCAGGAGCTGAGTATGACGTTCAACTTCCATCATTTGAAGGTCGATTACCCGAATGGGGAGAAATGGGCGCTCGCTGATTTTGACTTTCTCGCGCTGAAGCGCATTCTCTCAACATGGCAGGTGGAAATGAATAAAGGTGGAGGCTGGAATGCGTTGTTCTGGTGCAATCATGACCAGCCGCGTGTCGTGACCCGCTATGGCGATGACCGGACGTACCACCGGCAATCGGCGAAAATGCTGGCAACGACGATTCATTTGATGCAGGGGACGCCGTATATTTATCAAGGGGAAGAGTTTGGCATGACCGATCCGGGCTTTGAGCGGATCGAAGACTATCGGGATGTCGAAACGGTGAACTTTTACCGGATTATGAAGGAAAAAGGGATTGCTGAAGAGAGGATCATGGAGATCATTAAGCGGAAATCGCGTGACAATTCACGGACGCCGGTCCAGTGGGATGACTCGCCAAATGCCGGCTTTACGACAGGAACCCCGTGGATCGGGGTGGCGCCGAATTACAAGACGATCAATGCCGAACAGGCGGTGGCTGATCCGGATTCCATCTTTTATCATTATCAAAAGCTAATTCAGCTGCGGAAAGAGTATGATGTGATGACGGATGGCGATTATCGACTGAGATGTGCTGATGATGAGCAATTGTTTGTTTTTGAGCGAAATAGCCAAAACGAGGCGCTGCTCGTGATCAACAATTTTTACGGGAAAGAGGGGACGCTCGATTTGCCTGAGCAGTGGCAACGTTTTGTTGGCCGGGAAAAGCTGATTTTATCGAATTATCCTGATCAGCCGCAATTTGCAGAAAAAATTAGCCTCCGCCCTTATGAGTCTCTCGTTTATCATGTGACAGAAACGTGATACAGTTAGACTAGGTGATAGACATGATCAGAAACAAGTTTCGAATGATTTACGATGAATTAGTTGAAAAAATACAGGCCGGAGAGCTGAAGGCCAATACGCTGCTCCCCTCGGAAAACGAACTTGCCGAAGAGTATCAGGCGTCACGGGAAACGATTCGCAAGGCGCTAAAGCTGTTGTCGGAGCACGGCTATATTCAGAAAATGCAGGGCAAAGGCTCGATGGTGCTTGATATTACGAAAATCAACTTTCCGATTTCAGGCCTCGTCAGCTTTCAGGAGCTTGCCGATAAAATGGGGGCACGGACGCGAACCGACGTAGTGGAAGTGAAAAAGGACGTCATGACGCCTGATATTCAGGAGCAGTTTCAATTAACGGCCCCCGAGCCGTGCTGGCATGTGCAGCGGGTCCGAGAGATCGACCGCGAACGGATTATTCTCGATCACGATTATTTGCTTGCTTCTCTTATTCCGAATCTGACTGAAGAGGCATGTGCCACTTCATTGTACGCCTATTTAGAAAAAGAGCTTGGTTTGGATATCAGCTTTGCGAAAAAGGAAATTACGGTGGAAGCGCCGACTGACGAGGATAAGGCACTGCTTGATTTAGAAGACTACAACATGATCGTAGTCGTAAGAAGCCAAGTTTATTTAGATGATGCGACGCTTTTTCAATATACCGAATCGCGTCACAGGCCGGATAAGTTCCGTTTTGTTGATTTTGCAAGACGAAAGCATTAACAGATAGAGCTTGAGACAAAACTAGCTTTGGACCTACTGGCAATGGCTTCACACGCCACAAGCCCGTTGTGAGAAACCCACTCACAACGGGCTTTAAAAGATCGTGGCGGTTCCGCTCATTGCTTAGAGAGGCTGGGAAAAAGGTAAAAAACAACCTTTTGTCCCAGCCTCTATTGACTGTTATACTGGTTATAAAGAAACGAAGGAGGCCTGAAGATGAGTGTGTATCAGTTTACCGTTCAATCGCCGAAGGGGGAAGAGGTGTCACTTGAAGCATACAGCGGCAAGGTGCTGTTGATCGTCAACACCGCGACAAAATGCGGGCTGGCCCCTCAATTCAAAGGACTTGAAAAGCTGTATCAGGATTATCGTGATCAAGGCTTCGTAGTGCTCGGTTTTCCATGTAACCAATTTATGAATCAGGAGCCTGTCAGCAATGAGGAGATGGAGACGGTCTGTGAGCGTGATTTTGGGGTGACCTTTCCGTTGTTTGCCAAAATTAACGTCAACGGGCCGGACGCCCACCCATTGTACAAGTTTTTGAAGCAGGAGAAAAAGGGTGTTCTCAGTCCGGAAATCAAATGGAACTTCACGAAATTTTTAGTCGACCAAAATGGACAAGTCGTTGAACGGTTTGGACCGAACGTTGAACCGGCCAAACTGGAGGAAGCGATTAAAGAGCTGCTGTGAACAGAGGCGAAGGAAAAGAGGGCACTGGACGAAGGCGACAACAGCCTTGTTCAGTGCCCTTGATGCAATCGTAGCGGGTAAAGGATGACGAGGTGAAACGAATGAGTGCAGATCAAATGGTGACAGAAGCCCGGGAGTTTATCCAGGCATGCTACGCCGAGCTGGGCAAGCCGGAAAGCGAAGCGGGAGCAAGAATCAGAATGATTGAGGAACAAATAAAGGAAACGGGAAGCTATGAGCATACAGAAGAAGAGCTGAAGCATGGAGCACGGATGGCGTGGCGTAACAGCAATCGCTGCATCGGCCGTTTTTTCTGGGATACGCTTCATGTTTTTGATGCACGCGGCTTGAAGACGGAGGCGGAAATAGCCGAGGCGCTTTTTCGCCATTTGATGTATGCGACCAATGGTGGCAAGGTCATTCCGGTGATCACGGTTTTTGATCCGGCTAAACATGGCCAAAGACAGGTTCGGATTTGGAATCATCAGCTGATCCGCTACGCCGGCTATGAAACCCCGGACGGGATCATCGGCGATCCGGCTTCGGTCGCCTTGACTTCATACTGCCAGTCGCTCGGCTGGGAGGGGGAAAAGACACCGTTTGATGTCCTCCCGCTTGTGATACAAGTAGAGAATCGGAAGCCGCAATGGTTTGCGATTCCTGATCACTGCCTTGTTGAAGTGGACATTGAGCATCCGGAGATTGAATCGTTTCGCCAACTGCAGCTGAAATGGTATGCCGTTCCTTTTATTGCCGATATGAAGCTGGACCTCGGCGGGCTGAGTTATACAGCGGCGCCTTTTAACGGCTGGTATATGGGGACGGAAATCGGCGCGCGGAATTTTGCCGACGAATTTCGCTATAATATGCTGCCGAAAGTGGCGGCCTGTCTCGGGCTTGATACGGCAAAGGACAGCACACTTTGGAAGGACCGGGCGTTGACGGAATTAAATATCGCCGTGCTTCATTCCTATAAAGCGGCAGGAGTCAGCATTGTCGATCACCATACGGCAGCGAAGCAATTTAAACATTTTACGGAGAAGGAACAGGAAAGCGGAAGAGAGGTGACCGGAAAATGGTCCTGGCTCATTCCGCCGCTTTCGCCGGCTGCGACTCATATTTTCCACACCGAATACGATGATACGGTGAAGAAGCCTAATTACTTTTACCAGGAGCCTTTCCTGCCAACTTCCTTTAAGGTAAGATGAGGCCACCATGGAAACACTTTCTTTTTAGAGGAGTAATGGCTCCGCGTGCCCTGCTTCGAGAAGCCACTCTTCAAAATTAGAAAACAGCTTCGCTCATTACTAAAAAGCTGCTGGAACTTTTTCAACAGCTTCGGTAAGATGAGAGGTGAGATTAAGAGATTGGACGTGAATCTATGCTGCAAGTTGAGGAAATAACGAAGACGTATGGCGACAAGACATTATTTCAGCAGATCTCCTTTACAGTTGCCGAAAAGCAGCGAATCGGATTAATCGGTGTTAATGGAACCGGTAAATCAACACTTTTAAAAATATTGGCCGGTGTGGAATCGGCTGATCAAGGAAAGCTGATTCATCCAAATGCTTATCATATTGAATATTTGCCGCAGCAGCCTGAGGTAGATGAAGAGATGACGGTGCTGGAGCATATTTATTACGGCGATTCGGCGATCATGGTCGCGATGAGAGCCTATGAGGAAAGCTTGCTAGCGTTTGAAAAGCATCCGCAGGACAGCCGCTATCAGGCGCAATATATGAAGTGCCAGCAGCAGATGGAGGAGCTTCAGGCATGGGAAGCGAATACGGTAGCGAAAACGATCTTAATGAAGCTTGGGATTCGCGATTTCACAGCGCGGCTTGGAGCGCTTTCCGGCGGTCAGAAAAAACGGGTCGCGATTGCAAAAGCGTTAATTCAGCCGGCTGATCTGCTGTTGCTGGATGAGCCGACGAACCATCTCGACCACGAAACGATCGAGTGGCTGGAGGGGTATTTGGCCGGCTATAAAGGGTCAATTATGCTGATTACGCATGATCGCTATTTTTTGAACCGCGTTACGAACCAAATTTATGAATTGGACCAAGGCCGCCTCTTTGTCTATGCCGGCAACTATGAAGTGTTTTTAGAGAAAAAGGCGGAACGTGAGCTGCTTGAAGCAGGCCAGGAGCAGAAACGGCAAAACTTGCTGAGACGTGAGCTTGCCTGGCTGAAGCGGGGCGCAAAGGCGAGAACGACGAAGCAGAAAGCACGGATTCAGCGGGTTGAGGAGTTACAGGAGCAGGAGCGGCCGGCGTCGAAAAGTGAGTTTGATTTCGCGATCGGTTCCAAACGTCTCGGCAATGATGTGATCGAACTGAAGCAGGTGAACAAAAGCTACGATGGCCGCCAGTTGATCAGTCAGCTCGACTACTTAATTGTTCCAGGGGAACGATTGGGGATCGTAGGCCCGAATGGCAGCGGCAAAACGACATTGCTAAACCTGCTCGCCGGCCGGGTCGAGCCTGACGCGGGGACGATTTCGATCGGTGAAACGGTCAGAATCGGCTATTACACGCAGGAGGACGCGGAAATCAACGGAGAGCTGCGGGTGATTGATTATATTAAGGAAGTCGCTGAAGTCGTGTATACGAAAAGCGGCGAAGCGATTACGGCGGAACAGATGCTGGAGCGTTTCTTATTTTCCCGTGCTGCGCAATGGACGTATATTCGCCGTCTGTCGGGCGGTGAAAAGCGCCGCCTGTATTTGCTGCGCATCCTGATGGCAGAGCCCAATGTGCTCTTTCTTGATGAGCCGACAAATGATTTAGATACGCAAACATTGTCCGTATTGGAGGACTACCTCGATCAATTTCCTGGAGTCGTGCTGACCGTTTCCCATGATCGTTACTTTTTGGACCGGGTTGTCGATCATTTACTCGTATTTACAGAAGACGGAGACATTCAACGCTTTCAGGGCCATTACAGCGACTATTTGAACTGGCAAAAAAACGAGAGCGACGAAGCAAAGGAAGTCATAAAGGAAAAGGCGGCACAGCAGCGGGTCAAGCCGGTGAAGAAAAAGCTTTCGTACAAGGAGCAGAAGGACTGGGAGCAAATCGAGGACAGGATTAGCGAGCTTGAGGAGCGGAAGGATGAGCTTGAGCAGCAAATTGTAAAAGCAGGCAGCGATTATGGCCGCATCCAGGAAATCATGCAGGAAAAGGAAGCGGTCGATCTCGAGCTTGAAAGCGCGGTGGAGCGCTGGACGGAATTATCCCTGCTCATTGAAGAAATCGAAAAAGAGAAAGAAGAACGGCTTAGCTAAAGATCCGGGGCTTGGCAAAAGGTAGTTTTTTTTACCTGATGCCAAGCCTCTTATTTTTTGCTGAGAAAAAATAATATTTTCGCTCGGCGGACCGACTGCAGGTGCTGTCGCTGTCTGTTAGCTAAAAAAGAGAAAAGTCGAACGGTGAATAAGAGATAACAGGGATGCTGTCGAAATGGCGTTTGTTTGTCTCTGAAGGTCAGAAAATGACGCCGCTGATGACGGTGGAACGCATATTGACAAGACTTGAACGATCATAATACAATTCATTCAGGTTTTTTCAAAATACAGAAAAATGAAATTATTCAGTTATCATTTGCTATTTTTGAAAACGCTTACTTATAGAAGCGGAACGGAGGTGCGACGAGCGGTCAGCTGAGAAAGTGTTTTCAAAGTCTACTATACTTTTTAAAGGGGGAAGTCCGTGTGAAGAAGAATAGTCTTGTTTTATTTGTACTATCGTTAGCGCTATTGTTGGGCTTGGCTGCTTGTGGTGGAGAAGAAACGGCAACAGATGATCCGGCACAGGAGGAAGGTCCGGCGGAACAGGAGGAGGAAGAAGCAGAGGACGATGCAAGCGGTGAAGCGGTAGACTACCCGACAAGAAACATTGATATCGTAAACGGCTGGGGCGCAGGAGGGGGAACAGACCTTTTCTCCCGGGCAGTGGCTCAGGAGCTGCAGGACATTCTTGGTGTGAGTGTAAATGTCATTAATCAGCCAGGTTCCTCAGGCGCGATTGGGACGGATTATTATATGAACACCCCAGCTGACGGCTATACCCTCTATGCTATTTCAGCTTATACGTTGAGCGTTGCCAGCGGAAATACGCCACATGGACTTGAAAACTTCAGAGCGCTTGCCCGTTTCCAGGCTGACACGACGACGGTTCAGACGCTGGCTAATGGCGAATTGAATACATGGGAGAAGTTTGTTGAAGCGGCGAAAGCGAATCCGGGCGGTATTTCTGTCGGGGGGACAGGCGTTGGAGCGACGGACGAGCTATTTGCCCGTCAAATGGAGCAGGCGGTCGGAATCGAATTAAACTATGTCGGATTTGATGATGCCGGCTCGATGCACGCTGCGCTTCTCGGCGGTCATATTGATGCGATGATGGAAGAACCTGGGCCGACGATTTCCTACTTGGAAAGTGGAGAAATGGTGATGCTCAATGCCTGGGTAGAAGAGCGGCTTGACGCATTCCCTGATGTGCCGACGACAGCGGAGCTTGGCTATCCGGAATTAACGGATGCGGTGACGCGAGGTCTGATTATTCACGCCGATGTGGACGATGCGATTGTTGATATTTTAGTCGATGCTCTCGAAGAAGCGTATCAATCAGAGCGCTATCAGGAATACGCAGAAAGCTCTTATTTGCATATTAATGAGGGCTGGCTTGGACCGGATGAATTTTATCAGAAAATGCAGGAGCAGATTGATCTTTATACTGAGATTTTGGAAAGCATGGGGTAAGAAGAGCTTGTCTACGAAAAGCTCGATTCCACCCTGTTAGGATAGCTGTGGTTCGCTGCTCGCTTAGAGAGGAGAACCCTGCTCCTCTCTGGGCTATTTAAAAATCCAGCAACTGTGCGCCCGGCTATGAGGTAAGCTTAATGACGATTGAAGGAGGTAGCTCATGAGGTCGAATCTGGTCATTTCCATCATCGGGATTGCATTTTCAGCATTTTTTCTTTATCAATCTACGATTCTGCCGATTCCGCAACGAAACATTATTATCGGTCCTGAATTTTGGCCGATCATATTGACAGTGGCGATGCTGATTGTGAGTGTCTCACTGCTGATTAAGACACTGCTGTCAGCGAAGAAAGAACCTGCCGCTGAATCAAGCGTTGAAGAAACGGCGCTGCTAAATGAAGAGGTGGCAAAGGAAGTGGAAATCGACGAGCCTGAGATCGCCTATCCAAACCGGATGTGGATGATTATTTTAGCCGTCGCACTCTATATTGCTCTTGTAGGGCTTGTCGGATTTATTATAACGACTGTCGTTTTCCTTTTTGCTGCATCCTGGATCCTAGGTCTGAAAAAGTGGATCTCCCTGACGTTAACCTCTGTGCTTAGCACAGCAGGCCTCGTCTTGATCTTCACCTTCTTTCTGACTCTTCCTTTACCGCGAGGAGTAGGGATCTTTAGAGAGCTGAGCTTTCTCTTTTATTAACGAGAGAGAAACTATTAGAAAAAGGAGGCTAATCAATGATTGAAGGACTACTTGCCGGCATTTCGAGCGTCATTGTGCCGATTCACTTTTTTGCCCTGTTTCTCGGCGTCTTTCTCGGATTTATAGGAGGGGCGACACCCGGCATCAGCGGGACGATGCTCGTCATCATTCTGATCCCGATCACCTATGGCATGAGTCCGTCGGCGGCCTTTCTGATGCTGACGGCGATCTATGCGTCTTCTGTCTTCTCCGGGTCGATTAGCGCGATTCTTTTCCGGACACCAGGCACGCCGGAAGCGGTTTGTACCGTATTCGACGGCTATCCGATGGCAAAGCGCGGAGAGGCGGGAAAGGCGCTCGGGATTGCGATTTTCAGTTCAGCCGCCGGCGGATTAATCGGGACGATCTTCCTCATTACGCTTACGCCGGTATTGGCGAAGGTGGCGCTGACGTTTTCCTCGGCTGAATATTTTGCGATCGCCTTACTCGGTTTGACCGTCGTCGCCTCGTTAAGCAACGGCAAGCTGCTTTTAGGGGCGTTAGGAGTTTTATTTGGCCTGTTTATTGCGACTGTCGGGATCGACCCGATGTCAGGCGTTTCCCGTTTTAATTTCGATTCTGTTCAGCTTAATGGCGGTATTCCGTTTATCCCGATTTTAATCGGTTTGTTTGCGATGTCGGAAATCATCAGGAAATCGCAGGAGGATCACGCGATTAAACATAAAATCAAGAATGTCAGCTCGAAGCTGCCTGATCTTGCCCTGATGCGGACAATTGCCGGGACGATCGGCAGGTCCTCACTGATTGGCACCTTTGTCGGCATTCTTCCCGGGGCAGGGGCGACGACGGCGGCGATGCTGAGCTACAGTGAATCGGTACGCTGGTCAAAAACGCCTGAAAAATTTGGCACCGGGATAGCGGAAGGAATTGCTGCGCCGGAATCAGGGAATAACGCCGGTGCGATGGGGGCGATTGTTCCGTTGTTGGCTCTCGGGATCCCGGGGAGTGCGACGACAGCGGTCATTTTAGGCGCCTTTATTTTGCATGGGATTCAGCCCGGGCCGATGCTGATCGTTCAGCAGGCCGAGCTCGTCTATACGATTTTTGTCGGCTTGCTTGTCGCGATCTTATTCATTCTCATTTTAGCGAAGCCGTTTATCTCGATTTTTGCGCAAACGATGAAAGTACCTTATACTATAATGGGGCCAATTATCATTCTTTTCTGTATAATCGGAACATTCGCGGTCAGAAACTCGATCTTTGACATTTGGGTGATGCTCGTTTTCGGAGTGATCGGTTATTTTCTGGAGAAAATTAAATTTCCGGTCGCGCCAATTGTGCTTGGTGTTGTGTTAGGCCCCTTGGCGGAAGAAGAATTCCGGAGAGCGGTTCAAATGGCGGGTGGAGATTTCATGGTCTTTTTGACAAGGCCGATTAGCGGTACCTTAATTGCGATAGCGGTTATTTTGCTGCTGCTTCCTCTTATCAAAAAGCTCTTTAAACTGCTGAGCTCAAGTAATAAGGGAGGTTCCGTTGGCGCCTAAATTTTTTTTGAGGAGGGTATGCAATGGGTTCATTGGATGGTGTCAGAGTAATTGATTTAACACATGCATTGGCTGGACCATATTGTACGATGCTTTTAGGACAGATGGGAGCCGAGGTGATTAAAGTAGAAAAATATCCTGATGGGGATATGATTCGTGACCAGGGTCCTTATATTAACGGCGAAAGCTATGGCTTTATGATGGCAAATTTGAATAAAAAGGGAGTTCGACTTAATTTAAAAACGGAAAAAGGCGTTGAGCTGTTTTATAAGCTGATTGAGACGGCTGACGTCGTTGTCGAAAACTTCCGTCCCGGTGTGACAAAAAAGCTCGGGATCGACTATGAAACATTGAAAGCAAAAAAGCCTGACCTGATCTATTGCTCCATTACCGGCTATGGCCAAACCGGCCCTTACAGTCAAAAGGGCGGCTTTGACATCATGGCCCAGGGACTGTCGGGCATCATGTCGATGACAGGGGAAAAAGGCGGAGCTCCGGCCAAGGTCGGAATTGCGATCCACGATATCGCCGGAGGGGTAACGGCGATGTACAATATTCTGTCCGCCTATATCCACCGCTTGAAAAAGGGCGAAGGACAATATATCGATGTTTCTTTAGTTGATTCAGGCCTTGCCTGGACCGTGTGGGAAGCTGCCGGTTATTTCGGTGCGGGGGAAGTACCACGACCGAATGGCTCGCGTCACCGGGTGAACGCTCCGTATCAGGGAATCAAAACGAAGGACGGTTATGTGTTAGTCGGTGCGGCGAATCAGCGTCTATGGGAGAAGTTTTGCCAGTCCGTCATTCACCGGCCTGAACTAATTGAAGATCCGCGCTTCAATACAAATGATAATCGGATTAAGCATGTTGATGAGCTTGAACAGATTTTGGAGGACATTCTCATGACGCAGCCGACGGATTACTGGGTCGAGGAGATGGGCAAAGCCGGCGTTCCGGGTGGACCTATTCTGTCTTATGATGAAACGCTGGCGAATGAGCACATCCTTGCAAGGGGCATGATCCAGGAGATTGAGCATCCGACGGCCGGTACGATTAAAGTACTCGGAATTCCGGGGAAGGCGACAGAAAGCCCGGGCCAGCTTACAAGACCGGCACCGACGCTTGGGCAGCATACGGAGGAGATTTTGCAGGAATTGGAGCTGACCGCCGAAGAAATTGCTTCTTTAAAAGAGGAAGAAATCATTTAATGGCTGTCTGAGGCGAAAAAAGTAAGCGCTCTCGTACTGTCAGTAGACGAGTTGTAAGGAGGAAAGGCAATGGCCAAAGTGGAAAATAAGCCTGATGTGTTTGTCGAGAAAAACGGAGGAATTGCGACGCTGTTTCTGAATCGTCCGGAAAAGAGAAATGCCTTTCACTTTGCGATGTGGCAGGATATCGGGAAATATGTGCGGGAGCTTGAGGAAGATGATGATGTCAAGGTGCTGATTATCCGCGGCGTCGATGAAACCTCCTTTGCCGCCGGAGCTGATATTAGTGAATTTAAAACGCTTCGTTACACGGCTGAAGGAGCAAAGAAATACAATGATGAAACTATGGCGATGGAAGAGATTTTGCTGGGCTGCACAAAGCCGACGATCGCGATGATTCAGCGCTATTGTGTCGGCGGCGGGCTGGAGCTGGCGATGGCCTGCGATTTGCGCTTTAGCTCGGAGACGGGGTTGTTCGCGATTACACCGGCGAAGTTGGGCCTTATTTACAACCTGAAACCGACGAAACGACTCGTGGATTTAGTCGGTCCGGCAAGAGCGAAGGATATTTTATTCTCAGGTAGGATCCTGGATGCAAAAGAAGCCTATGAATTTCGTTTAATTGACCGCGTCTATACGGAAGAAGAAATCATCGAAAAGACGTATGAATACGCCGCTCTACTGACAGAAAGAGCGCAACGAGCGGTAAAAGGCTCGAAACGAATCATTAATGAAGTCGTAGGTGGAGCGCAAGAAGAGTCCGAGGAAATCGCCCAATTGATTTTGGATTCGTTTGAATCAAGCGATTACAAGGAAGGCGTGAAAGCATTCCAGGAAAAACGAAAGCCGGTATTTAAAGAAGTGTAAAAGAAAAGGGTGTATCCAGGCGAGGTAAAGAGGCTGTGATACACCCTTTTTTGAAGGAGAAAAGCAGCTGCGCGGTTTCTTATTGGTAAAAACGGTAAACATGCAGGAATGTTTTGCGTGAAACCAGAAGAGGTATATGAACGTATATCGTGTAATAAAAGGGAGGGTGAATCATGGAAAAAAAAGAAACAAGGGCACTGATCGAGACCGTTATGGAACAATTGGCGGAGAAGGTTGGATTTCTCGGCATTGAGGATGAAGAAAGTCGCCGTCGTATTTGTTCTTCGGCCAAGGAAATTTTGAAGACGACCGATAAAGTCATCAAAAGTTACATACGAGTTTCAACTGAAAAAAATGGCATTACCCGGATTCCTGCTTACCGGGTTCAGCATAACAACATTAGCGGATTTTACAAGGGAGGCATCCGCTTTAGCGAGTTTGTCAACGAGGAAGAGGTTGAGAACCTGGCGATTTTAATGACGTTAAAGAATGCGCTTCATCGTTTGCCTTTTGGCGGAGCAAAAGGCGGGGTTCATGTAGACCCGCGGAAATACTCGGAGCGTGAATTAAATTTAATCAGCAAAAAATACGTGCAGCGGTTCGCGCGCGATATTGGGCCAAATCACGACATTCCGGCTCCCGATTTAGGGACAAATGAGAAAGTGATTGACTGGATGGTCGGTGAATATAAAACGATTAACCCTGGCGAGCCGTACCTCGGCTCCTTTACAGGAAAAAGTGTCGCCAACGGAGGCGCCAAGGGGCGGCGTGAGGCAACAGGAAAAGGGACGTTTCTCAGTTATTCATGGCTGCTCAATGAGTGGATGAAGCAATATGCTGATGAGAAAGCGGTCAATCGTACGAAGCAGTGGCAGACGTTGCAGGCATTCCAGGAAGAAATCAGCCAAGGGAAGGAAATTGCCGTCGCGGTGCAGGGATTTGGAAATGTCGGCAGCGTCGCCGCTTTGGAAGCCTACCGCTATCAGGCGATTCCTCACAAAGTCGTCGCCGTATCTGATCGTTTTACGACATTGTATCATGAGCAAGGGCTTGATATTGAAAAGCTGGTTAGCTATACGGCAAAAGGCCATGATTTACCATCCAATCAGGAACAATTGCTGGCGGCGGGAATTGAAGCCGATGTCATGCCGGCGATTGAAGTATTAACCGTGCCGACAGATGTGCTGATTCTCGCCGCTGTTGAGGATGTCATCAATCAGAACAACATGGATAAGATTCAGGCGCGCATTTTAGTAGAGGGAGCCAATGCGCCGATTTCGCAGGAGGCTGATTTGTTTTTTGAAGAGCAGGGAACGGTTGTCATTCCCGATATTTTGGCAAATGCCGGCGGCGTCATTGTCTCCTATCTGGAGTGGAAACAAAGCCGGGTGACCGAGCTGTACTCGGAACATGATATTTATGCCGACATGTCGGCTCAGATGATTGAAACGCTGCAGGCCGTATATGAAGCCTACTTCTCATCCGTGGAAAAGACGATGCGCTTCACCTGCTTTACTCTTTCTTTGGCAAGGCTGACAGATTTGCTCTACCGTCACGGCAAGCTGTATTAATAGGTAACGAGGCTGTGCAAAAGTCGAATCCGGCTTTTTGCACAGCCTTTTTCAATGGGAAGAGTCGCGGAAGAGCAAAAAATTTCGGGGTAATTCGAGGAGGGGCGTCGGCTTCGGACGTTACACGGATGTCTGAAAGAAGGACGTTTTCAGACATCCTTAAAAGACTGTAACGGCTCCGCCCGCCGCTTTAAAGAAAAACGCCAATGGCGTTTTTCTTATGCTATATTTTCGGCGGGTGCTGCGTATAGATGAAGAGAGTTGCTGTAAATGGCAGAAATCGTTTTTAGAAGAGAAAGGGGATTGTGATGCTGCATATTGTATTCTCATATTCTGCTGAAAAAATGGTGAGACACGCCTTGAAGGGCAAGGAGGGGCCTTTTGCGGGGGACGTCCTCTCCTATGAGCCGCAGCTGCAGCTCGGCGATCTGCAGGATGATAGGAAACGTTTTCGGAAATGGGTGGATGTTTATCAGGTGCCGGGCTCCGATGAGGAGATGGCGATGTTCATCAAGGCGCTGAGACAGGCGGAGCAGAACGTGATTGAGGCGCTTAGGAAAGAAAAGGAGGCGATTTTTTGGGTTGGAGAAACAGCCGGCGATGAACTGGCCTTTTTACGTCTGACCACTCTGCTGGAGGAAGAGATTGCCTTGCTCATGCTCAAACGGATGAGAGGGAGGCTGTCGGCGAAGGATCTTGAAGATGTTGAGCCTGTTGTTTTAACGGAAGAAACATTGGGGCAGTACCGGGAAAAATGGCAGGAGATCAGTAAACAGGGGGACAGGCTGCGCATCAGACGCGGGAACTTCGCTTACGATTTCGTCGAGGATTCTGTTTATGATGAGCAATTGCTCGCCCTGCTGCCGGATGAAGAGCCGGTCAGGCTTGTCGTTGTAGCCGGAGAACTGTACAGTAAAGCTCCTCACCTCCCTTATTATTTTTTTATTTGGAGAATTGATTGCTTAAAGAAAACAGGAATTATCGGGGTCGAAGGCGAAGAAAAAGGGATAAAGACTATGTCAATTAAACGACTAAAGTGAGGGCGTAAAGATGAAAATGGCACTGTATCAAATGGAAATCATCCCGGGAAACCCTGGAGCAAATAGAGAGAAAGTGAGACGGTGGGCGCATGATGTCATGCAAAAGGAGCAGCCTGAATTATTAGTTCTACCGGAAATGTGGACAACGGCCTACACGCTGGAGAGTCTGTCGGACATTTTAACGGAAGACGGAGATCAGACGGAACCGTTTTTGCAGGAGCTCGCTTCCTCCCTTCACGTACCGATTGTCGCCGGCTCGATCGCCGTAAAAGAGGAGGAGCAAATATTCAACCGGGCTTTCGTGATCAATGAGCAGGGACAAACGGTTTATCACTATGACAAAATTCACCTCGTTCCGATGCTCGATGAGCCAAACTATTTAACAGGTGGACGGAATCCGGTAAAGGTATTTGAAGTGACAGGGCGTAAAATGGGGCTTGTCATCTGCTATGACCTGCGCTTCCCTGAATTGTTCCGCTCGCTTGCTTTGCAAGGAGCGGAAGTGATCTTCGTCCTCGCCGAATGGCCGATGGCCCGCATCCACCATTGGGAGGTGCTGCAACAGGCGCGGGCGATCGAGAACCAGGTGTTCATCGTCAGCTGCAATTGCGTCAACAGCTACGATGGAGTAGAATTTGCCGGAACGTCGCTGGCGATCAACCCGTGGGGCGAGATCGTCGTCAAAGGAAGCAAAGCCGAAGAAGAAACGATTACGGCCACTATCCCGCTTCATGAAACAGCGCGCATCCGCAAGGAGGTCCCGGTCTTTTCCAGCAGGGTGCCGGAGTTGTATTAAACCAGCTAAGAGTCTTGGCTGGTTTTTCGTTCCAGCATGCAAGAAAGAGGAGGTTAAAATGAATCGAACTAGACCAGTAAATTTTTATGAGGAGAGATTAAAGGCTATTGATGAAGACATTTGCATGATGATTTCAACGAGAAAACAACTATCAAGCAACCCGGGATTTCCACCACTTGAGTATATAGCGGACTGGTCGAAAAAATACGGCTTATATGAATCATTGTTGTTCACCTTTTTTAAGGATTTATTAGAAGAGGAACGTTTCCGCCCTATTATTGAGCCAGAAGGGTTTAGAACGCACGTCCCAGTTTTTAAGTCATATAATGAAGGTGAATTACTATATACTATTCCTTTTTTAAGACAATACTCCAATGCGAGTGTCGTACACTTAAATATTGATTGGAACCCGCAGAATTCAGAAGTGACTTCTAAGTTACAAAAAGTATTTTATGAGTTGGATTTCGGAAATTCGTATGAATGTAGAAAAGAAAGTGGTAGCGGTAATAGAGGTCATCAACATATAAAATTTGTTATAACCCCAGTATTGCCTGATAATTTAGAGGGAATTGACATAAAGCTCTGCAAATATTTCGATCCTTATAAAATGAAAAAGGCAGATCATGATAAAACATTTGTTTAGTGAAAAGGACTACACTTTAATTTCAAAGAATGATAGAGGAATCAGAATATAGTAGCTCTATCATGGTAAGAGAAACATCTTCAAAATAATTTAATATAGAAACCCAGTCATATCAACGATTACAGGTGAGGTGATCATGAGAAAAGCCATTATAACGTTAATTGTACTTATAATAGCAGTTGGATCTTATCTTATTTTCATGAAGACCAATACAATTACATTTAGCGATGCTCTTTCCGATGCAATGGAGGAAAATAATGAAATACAGGGCGAGGAAGTAATAAGATCCATTGACATTACTAGAAGGCGCACAGCGAATGATGGGGATTCACAGGGGCATGAATATATAAAAATTGAAGAGGAAGAAACAATAAATGAGATTATGGAGCACACTAACGATATGAGATTAAATAGAAATAATGAAAACCCTGAAGTTGGTTACTTCATGTCCATTAATACGAATCATTCAAGTTATGATTTAATAATTGGATAAGACGATTACATTTGGATTAATGATAGATCTTATCAGGTAGAAGGAGAAAACAAGCTTTTAGAAATAGTTAGCTCATTTGATTATGCTAGTCATCAAGCCACCCCAAATGCGCCGGATTATTGAAGTCAATTTGTGCTACTCCGTCTTTTCCAACTTTTAAGGTGTCTGGGTCATGTTTCTTCAGGCTTGCAGTGTAAGCAGACGCAGATAAACGTCTGGCTGTAATCAAATTCCGTCTTCGAGCGAATTCAACTGGAGAAAGTTTGGATGTTGCACTCGAATCAAATAAGTTGCGAGCTTTGCGGGTTTTTCGAGTTCTCCTTTTAGGCACACGGACAGCAACCTTTCTGTAATTGGTTTTAGTAACCATGAGAACTACCTCCTTAGCATTATATGCATCTATATTACAGGGTTTATCCTTATTTTTAAAGTAAGGAGATGAGTGGTGATATGAGTTTAGAAGGGTTAGAAACGAATATGAGACAATAACAAACACATTAAAAGCCTTTCGGCAGCAAAGTGACAACAAGCCAAGTAGTTGGGCTGAAACATCTTGGAAAAAGGCACTGGCCAAGGGTGTGATGAAGGAGCCGCTCACGAGAGAGCAACTAGTGGTTATTTTTGATCGGATGGGGAAGTTAGAGTGAAAAATAAGTAGTCTCGTAAACTCTTTTGTCGACGGGACTACTTATTAATATAATCTTTATAATTATAAGAGTCAGTATGAATGTTTAGTCCTTTATCGTTAATCTTCACATGTTCATCATCGATCCACATAACGTCAGCATTATCAATTCGATACTCCCAATAAATGGTCTTGTCGTTAAATTCATTGTTTCCGTTTTGTGAATCAATAGCGACTCTAATTTGCGGGGCAACAGTAGCGCCCCCCTCATTAATCAGATAAACATTCGCTAAGTAATTTCCATTTGGTGAAGTCACTGATTCAATGAGCTCACCTTTACCTTGTAAATCATAGGTCAACGCTTAATTTCTGATATAAAAAAATAAATAATAAACTAGCAATAAGGATAACAGCGATGAGAGCTATTGTTATTATTTTTTTCAAATTATCACCTCAATTAAATATGAAAAAAGGGAATTTCTCCATTCTTTACCATACATAACCTTTTTAATAAATGTCAATACCATGTTGGATGGCCTCTTGATCTCGCGGATCATCAAAGTAAGAATTCCAGAATCTTATATCACTTGTACCTGAAAGTATTTGGACAAAACCAGCAGCAAACTTCAATGTATAATTAGTGTAATTTAATTTTTTTCCCATATATTCGTAGTGTGCATTACCGATATGCTCCCCTGTATAGCGCCCCCATCTAAATGTGTAATATGTATTTGTTCCTAAAGTACGCTTGAGGTCCCAAGGTCCATTAGATTTTACCAGCTCTGTAAAGACGAGATTTTTATAGGCTTGTGCTTGTATGTTATTCAACATTTGTCTGATTGCCGCTACCTCTCTATTAATCTCGTTAGCACGCGCTTGGTTAGTTCTAAATATCCTTTCGATCGCACGTTCAGTACCTGAGTCACTGAGAACATTCACTTCATTTTTTAAGGAATCTAACAATTCCTCGCTTTCTTTTTCGATACTAGCAATCATTTCTTTTGCCATCTGGGCAACTTCGTCATCAAGTTCTACCAATTCCCCATCCAGTAAACAGTCGGTATTTCTAATAACATTTTTGAATAGTAATTCCCAATTGCTTTATCAAGAGGGTCGAGAAGAAATAGCATTAACGCATCATGAACCATTAATTCTCTTGAATCTGTTGTGACATCGCTACCTTTAGCTGAAATAGGGTTTGGGAAAAGTATACTTAGAGCTAAAAATAAGGTCATGAAAAGAATAAGACGTTTCATTTTGCTCCACCTTGTGTGTCGGAGATTTAGTACATATATCTTTCCATCTTTTTTGAATTTAATGCAGCATATTGGACAACTTGATCGGAATAGAAGTGGTTGACTGTATTTATAAACAAGGAGATGGTTCAGAAGTGGCAGAGGGAGACAGATGTAAGTGGAGCGTTAATGGATACTTAAGACAACGTACTGGTATCTAAGCCTCACAAAAGAAAAAAGTAAAGCACCCTTTACGTAAAGTTAACTTGACGTAAAGGGTGCTTTACTATACGATGAGTAATGAAAAGGGGGGCTGTTGATTGAAAAACAAACTAACGGTTTATAGGAAGCAAAATGGCTATTCACAAGACAAACTGGCAGAAAAACTTGGCGTTTCAAGACAAACCATAATTTCAATTGAAAAAGGAAAATATAATCCTTCGCTTCCGTTAGCACTGGTTATGGCGAAATTATTCAATACGTCGGTAGAAGAAATCTTTTATTTAGACGATGAGGATTTAAAGAAGTACGTTAAAGAATAAATACAGGAGGCAATTAAAATGGCATCTCAAAAAACCTTTTTTATCATAGGGGTTTTGTTATCATTTATTTTTGTTGTAAGACTCTTTTTCTTTTTTATGACTGACAATCAAGAGGCGATTGTATATGCTGTGGAACTTTTGAATTGGGGTTCTATCGCAGTAATGGCTTTTTGCTATAGTTATCTTTTCCCTCAATTTAAGGAAAAAGATGAAAGAGCGCAGACTATAAGGCAAAAAGGGATATATTACGCTATGTTTGTAATGATAATCTCTCTAATTATAATAATGCTACTCATTCAATATAGTATTTTATCTTTAACCCCCCTTGCAGTCGTACGAATTTTAATCTCATTAGTTCTTATAACCATTTCATTATCTTGGGTTATACTTGCAAAAAAAATGTAATGCGAAACGATGAGTATCCAAACTGAAATGTCAGCTCCATTCTGCACCCAGCCAGGAGGAAAAACCATTTTCCTCCGGCTTTTAAACTCGTGTGCAGCTTTCATTCATCGCTTCCTGGATGTGTGTTTACACAGTGGCTTTTTGCAGCTTGTCGATGAATTTCAGTGATCGTCCTGTACCGATTGCGACGGATTCGAGCGGCGTGGGGGCGATATGGACAGGGACGTCGATCTCGGTTGAAAGCCATTCCTGAATGCCGTTGAGCAGGGCGCCGCCGCCGGTGAGCATGATGCCCCGATCGACAATGTCACCGCTCAGCTCGGGCGGACAGTCCTCTAATGTCGAGCGGATTGATTCGAGCAGCTGGAGCATATGCTCTTGAATCGCCTGCTGAATTTCCGTGGAGCGCAGCGTAACGGTTTTTGGCAGGCCGTTCACGAGGTCGCGTCCTCTAATCTCCATCGTCATTTCCTCGTGGGTAATCGGAGCGTAGCCAATTTCCATTTTGATCTGCTCGGCCGTGCGTTCGCCGATCAGCACGTTGTAAGACTTTCGCACGTATTGAATAATGCCTTCATCGAGCTTGTCGCCGCCAATTCTGACGGAGCTGCATGAAACGACGCCGCCGAACGAAATAATGGCGACTTCGGTTGTGCCGCCGCCGATATCAACGACGACATTGGCCACCGGCTCTTCGACGGGAAGGTCGGCGCCGATGGCGGCCGCAACCGGTTCTTCAATGACATGAACCTGTTTGGCGCCGCAGCTTTTCACGGCGTCGAGAATGGCCCGCCGTTCGACCGAAGTCGAGCCGGAAGGAGCGCAGACGACGACATTCGGCTTGCGCATGGCCAGGCCAAGCTGCTTGCTTGCCTTTCGCATAATCGCTTTCAGCATTTTCGAGGTCATATCAAAGTCAGCGATTACGCCATCCTGGAGTGGGCGGACGGCGACAATATTTGCTGGCGTCTTTCCGACCATGCTTTTCGCTTCGAGGCCGACGGCCAGCACCTCCTGCGTTTGGGTGTTTATCGCCACAACGGAAGGTTCGTTTAAAATAATTCCTTTTCCTTTGCTATATACAAGTAGGTTCGCAGTTCCTAGGTCAATTCCAATTTCAACATTATTCCACATTTTTTTCACCAACTTCATAGATTTCATTGTCTAGGGTAACATTTTAACAATGAACAAACTCGAAAAATAGAGACGGAACGCTTATCTTCTATGTAAGAATATGAGAGAAAGTCAAGCGGATAAAGAGATTCAGCGGATTTAATGGAAAACGTTGCTAAAAACGCCGGTACTTAGGTCTTAAGCCTGGTGAAGGATGGAGGGGGGCGGAAGCTTTTTTTCTTTGCTTGGAGTTATAATTTGAAGCAGTGGCTCCGTTCTACACAAAATCCGTACTGAAGAAAACCACTTCAGTACGGATTATTAAAACGAAGCGCAGACTTCGCACACTGCTTTGAGCTTGAGACAAAGGGGAAATAGCCCTTTGTCTCAAGCTCTATAGTAAGGTGGGGAGGTGACAAGAGCGTAGGCCAAGCATAACCTGCTCTTACATAGACAATACCCGGCCACCTCCGGATTAAAACCTCATTCTTTTTTCGATTATCGTCTGGCGATCCGTTGCAAATGCAATGTTAAATAAACCGCCTCCGCCTCAGGTACTTTTTTTTCTAATGACTGCTCCATCATCTCCAAAAGAGTCGATGCTAATTCATAGCAAACGGGGTACTGGGCCTGGAGAATGTCTTTCAGCGCATCCTGGTTATCGTCATACTGATCTTTGTTGATCAGTTCAATCGAATGGCGAAGGTGTCTGACGA
This sequence comes from Halalkalibacter oceani, assembly GCF_040544555.1. Taxonomy (NCBI): domain Bacteria; kingdom Bacillati; phylum Bacillota; class Bacilli; order Caryophanales; family Bacillaceae; genus Halalkalibacter; species Halalkalibacter oceani. The sequence continues at coordinate 124,313 of NZ_JBEPKD010000004.1, read as the reverse complement.
GGCGTAAATAGTTGATGTCTTTGCGGTCAATCGTCAGCTGCAACGTGTTCTCCACTTCCTGCACGATTTCCCCGATCAGCCACGTATGCTGATTAACTTCCTGAATGGAACGCTTCGTCAGCGCGCTATGAATGTGGAGGGCGACAAAGCCGATTTCATCCGGCGGGATCGAGACGGAAAGCTCCTGGTTGAGCCGGGCGATAATTTCGGCGGCAACATCAAATTCTTTCGGGTAGGCAAGCTCTGTTTCAGGCAGGAAAGGATTCTTAATATCCAGCTTCTGCTTGACGCGCTTCACCGCATAAAAAAGATGATCCGTCAGCGCGCTATGAATATGCTCGTGAAGCCGGATGGAAAAGCGCTCCTCGACATGCTCAATCACGTCGTTCATTAACCCGATAAAATCTTCATCTATATAATGTAACAGCTTTTTATAGCGTTCCTGTTCTTTCGCTTCCTTCAGGACAAAGAATTTTTCAGCCTGTTCACCGGCAACGAGTTCACCGTTTTTTTTACCGAAGCCGAGTCCTTTGCCAATTAAAATGACTTCATTGTAGTCCGGGTGATGCGCTATAATAACATTATTGTTTAATACTTTTTTGACAGCTAGCATAGCTTCCCCTCCCGTTTTCATCATAGCGGGAATGCTGGGGAGCGTCAATGAACGAAGCTTTGACATTCTTGGCTCTTCTGGCTGCACTTCCCTATTTTCATAAACTTTACTAGAAAGAGAGGCGGATGGATGAACCCTCTAACGATAGACGAGATTAAGCAGGTCGCTGCCAAGATTAATAAAAGAACATATGACTATGAAGCGCCATTTCTGCAAAAGGTTGATCAGATTTTGGATCAAAGTGAAGGAAAGCATGTCGAGACGGTGCTGAATGAGGCCTTTACCGGTCTGCTTGCCCAGGTTGATCGGGAAATCGAAGAAATGGAAAGCGAGCTTGGAGTACGGCCGAGCTGCGCGCTTGGCTGTGATCATTGCTGCTATTTTCCGATTATTGTAACGCGGCTTGAGGTGAAGCTGATGCTAAAAGTGATCAAAGGCTGGCCGGCAGAGCGGCGACAGAGGATGGCAGCGCAAATTGATGGGTATTTGACGACTTATCAGGCGGAACTGGCGGAATTAGTCGAGCTGGACTTTCGGGAAAATCCAGCCTTTAAGGAGCGTTATAAGCAAAAAAATCTTCCATGCATCATGCTCGATCAAGAGACACGGACATGCATGGCGTACGAAATCAGGCCGATTCCATGCCGCACTTATTTAAATTATGCAAGCCCGCACGTTTGTCAGGAAAGTCATGTGCCGGCGGAACCACTTAGCTATGAATTTCTCTACCCTTTTTATGTAGGGGGGATGGCCGAGGTGCTGGCGGAAATTCTTGAAGTGGTCGAGGACAGTGCGCTCGGTTTTTCTTATCCACAGGATGCCGCCGAGGTTCATTATCTCCCATTGCTGCTGCAGGAGGAATGGAGAGGGGGAGCTGTCATTGCCGGAGAGTAACGAAGAGGATCGCCCGATTTTAATGTTTGACGGAGAGTGCAACCTATGCAACGGTTTCGTTGATTTTATATTACGTAAGGAGAAGGATCACCGCTTCTTGTTTGCTTCGCTGCAATCTGAACGGGGAAGGCAGCTGCAGGAGCAGTTTGCGATAGCGCCGACGGTTGATTCCGTTATTGTGATTAATGATAAGGCCGCTTATCTTTACTCCGATGCTGTATTTCAAGTAATGAAGGCGTTGCCTTGGTATTTTCGGCTATTGCTTGTGCTGCGTGTTGTACCAAAGGCCGGACGTGACCGGCTCTACCGGCTTGTCGCGAAAAACCGTTACCGTCTTTTCGGGAAACGGGAGAGCTGCCGCCTGCCGACTGCGGAGGAAAAGAGCCGGTTTTTGCAATAGCAGTTTTTTCTTATTTTAGTCTTAGGAAAAATCATGGTATGATATAAGTATAGAAATAGAACTGCCGGAATGTGAGACACGATGCGTTAGTATGAGAGAGAATCTGGGAGGGATACCGATGGAAGAGAAAAAAATAGCTGCCTATCTTCAGGAAAGGCTGACTGAAGCCAAACGTCAATTTGAAAGAACGGTGGACTGTAAGCACACGGAATTTGATGATCTCTATCCATATATGACAGAGCAGCCGCAGTTTTTCTGGTACAAACGCTATGTCGCTTGGCAGGAGCTGTTAACCGTCGTCAAAATAGCGGAAGATCTCGATGTTCCGTGGAAGGATTTGTTTCTTGAAAAACAGGCTTCCTTTGTTGAAGCAAGGGTGCTTGATGCCAAGGTGCTGGATAATTGGTATGAAGAAGAGCTTGAAGCCGAATCAGCACAAAACGATAAAAAATAACGAATGTCCGCTATTGGAATTCCGTTCCTGTAGCGGTTTTTTCTTGGGGTTTTCCTAAAGGCCATCATGTTGGGGAAGCTCTCCTTGTTGTGATAATGTAGGAGGAATAGGGATGAAACCGACACAAACCATTCGCCAGAAAATACGGCTGTTTCTCATCGTGATGATGCCGATTTTGGTGACACAGCTTGGTTTATACGCGATGAATTTTTTTGATACGATGATGTCCGGGCAAGCGGGGGCGGAGGACTTGGCCGGGGTGGCGATCGGCTCAAGCTTATGGGTTCCGGTCTTTACCGGGCTGAGCGGTGTGCTGCTCGCTTTGACGCCGATTATTTCCCAAACGATTGGCGCTGACCGCAAGGAAGACGTTCCGTTTTCTGTTTTGCAGGGTGTGTATTTATCCGTTTTTCTTTCCGTTGTGATTCTGATCAGCGGGGCGCTCGTCATCGAGCCGATCCTTGCTTATATGAGCCTTGATGCCGATGTTGAGCATATCGCTTATCATTATTTGATCGGGCTTGGTTTTGGCGTGCTGCCATTGTTTATTCAGACAGCCCTGCGCTGCTTTATTGATTCGCTCGGCCAGACGAGGGTGACGATGCTCATTACCTTGATCGCGCTTCCGATCAATGTGTTTTTTAATTATGTTCTTATTTTCGGCAAGCTCGGTTTTCCGCAGCTCGGCGGAATCGGAGCGGGCTATGCTTCCGCTGTGACCTATTGGGTGATTTTGTTCATTACGATTTATTTCGTCAGCCGGGTGCGTCCGTTTGCGGCATATGGCATTTTTAAAACGTTTGTTAACGTCTCGCTTGCGAAATGGAAGGAAATTTTATGGCTCGGTTTGCCGATTGGATTTACGATTTTCTTTGAAACGAGTATTTTCGCTGCCGTTACGTTGTTAATGAGTACATTTGACACGGCGACGATTGCGGCTCATCAAGCAGCGATCAATTTCGCTTCGTTTCTGTATATGATTCCATTGAGCATGGCTTTTACGTTAACGATTGTCGTCGGCTATGAAGTCGGGGCTAAGCGGCTTACTGATGCGAAGCAGTACAGCAAGCTCGGGATGGTCATTGCGATCGGCATGGGGATTGTCGCGGGAATTATCATTTTTCTCTTGCGTGAACCCGTTTCCCGTCTTTATACGATTGATGCGGCTGTCGCTGTCCTGATTCAGCAGTTTTTAATTTACTCGATTTTCTTTCAGCTTTCTGATGCGATTGCCACCCCGATTCAAGGGATTTTGCGCGGCTATAAGGATGTCAATATTCCATTTTTGTTCGCGTTCGTTTCCTTCTGGTTAATCGGGCTGCCAACAGGATATATTCTCGCCAATTACACCAACTTCGGCCCGTTTGGCTACTGGATCGGGCTTATTACCGGTCTTGCCGTCGCCGCCATTGCCCTGCTGGGCCGCCTGGCAAAAGTGGAGAAAGGCGCAGCTCAAAGCCGCCTTGAAGGCTGAGGTAGCTGGAGCAATGGCTTCACGCGCCACAAGCCCGTTGTGAGTGGTTTACTCACAACGGGCTTTAACAAATAGTGGCGGTTTCGCTCATTGCTTCGGGACTGGGGAAAAGGTGAAAAACAACCTTTGTCCCAGTCCTGCTAATTCAGCGTAATATGAGAGTCGCGATGCTGGTACACGCCATCGAGTTCGTCCTTAACATCTTCTTCAATTTCATCGTTTGTCGGCAGGGAGTCATAGCTTTCAATAATCGTAAATGTTTCAAGGCAGAGCAGATGATAAGGGTATTTCTCACCATGGTCGCAAATGATCGCGTAAAGCTTGTTTCCTTTCGTACTGACCAAATCCCCCGGCTCCTGAACCGACCGCTTCCGATTAATCGTGATATTCACCTACCATCACCTCTTTTTGACACCCAGTATAGCCAAAGAAAGAAGTAAATATACAAGGACTCGTCCGAAAAGGTTGGTTTTTACCTTTTCGGACGAGTCCTAAGCAATGTGCGGAGTCGCTACATCATTTATAAGCATAGAGAGGAGTGGGGTCCTCCTCTCTATGCGAGTAGCGAACGAAGCCATTGCAGCATCCTGAAACAGGGGGGAAGGTTGGTTTTTACCTTTTCGGACGAGTCCTAAGCAATGTGCGGAGTCGCTACATCATTTATAAGCATAGAGAGGAGTGGGGTTCTCCTCTCTATGCGAGTAGCGAACGAAGCCATTGCAGCATCCTGAAACAGGGGGGAAGGTTCTTCTCTTCTTAACTTTGCGCAGAACGGAGCCGCTGCTATCCTCTCTGAACTGTCCAGCTAAGCCCTTACTGTTTCTTCTTATTCGCTTTGTTGCCGCCCTCGTCGACAAGCTCGCTGGCGACCTCCTGATTAAACAGGTTGCGTTGCGGTGTTTGGTTATTGGTCAGGGCTTTGTTTTTTTGCGGTTGACGTTTTTTCATCGAAGCAGCTCCTTTTCTTCATTTGTGAAATAGCTCTTTCGCTGTTAGTATTTCTGTATTGGCAGAATTTATAAGAGCTTTTCACAGACAAACAAGGAGAAACAGCTCTCGGAATAGGAAGGTGCAGACATGGCAAAGCAGAAATTTTATGTAGTCTGGAAAGGGAGGAAAACAGGGATCTTTCCTACATGGGCGGAATGCGAGGCGCAGGTGAAGGGCTTTACAGGAGCTCGTTTTAAATCATTTGCGACAAAAGCAGAAGCGGAGAAGGCGTTTAACGAGGGGGGCTTCAAACAATCATCGGCAAAGCGTGCTGAACCGCTGGCGACGTTTGATGAAGAAATCGATTACGACAGCATTTCGGTCGATGTTGGATGTCGGGGAAATCCGGGTATTGTGGAATATAAGGGCGTCGACACGAGGACAGGAGAGGTGCTTTTTTCTCACGATGAAATTCATATCGGCACAAACAACATGGGAGAGTTTTTGGCGATTGTCCACGGTCTTGCTTATACGAAGCAGCGCGGTGAGACGAAAACGATTTACTCCGATTCTTTAACGGCGATTAAATGGGTGAAGCAGAAAAAGGTGAACTCGTCGTTGAAACGAACGGAGGAAACAGCCTATATTTGGTCCCTCGTCGAACGGGCGGAGCGCTGGCTACAGACAAACACGTATCAAAACAAAGTGAAGAAGTGGCATACAGAGAAATGGGGAGAGATTAAAGCGGATTATGGACGTAAATAATGGTTCTCCTTCCCTGGCGCTCCGGACAGGCTGTCCCTCTAATGAAATCAGATTTTAAAAAAATCGAAAAGAGATGGTGAGACAGATGAACGAGTATACGCAGTATGACCTGGTCGGAGTAGGGATTGGACCCTTTAATCTTGGACTGGCTGCCTTAGCGGAGGAGGGGACATCCTTAAAGACGGCATTCTTCGATCAAACTGAAGTCTTTCAATGGCATCCGGGAATGCTGCTGGAGCAGGCCAACTTGCAGGTGCCGTTTTTGGCCGATTTAGTTACGATCGCCAATCCGCAAAGCCGGTATACGTTTTTAAATTACATTCATAAACAGAATCGGATGTTTCCGTTTTATTTTTTTAAGCGTTTTGACATCCCTAGACTGGAATACAATGAGTATTGCCGCTGGGTGGCAAATCAGCTGGCAAACTGCCATTTTGGCTACGAGGTTGTCAATTGCCGCTATCAAATGCAAGATGGCGTCTATCTTCTGACGATAAAACATGTTCGGACCAAAGAGGAGAAAACCGTCTTGGCACGTCATGTGGTGCTTGGGACAGGAAGTGTTCCCCTCATTCCGCCCCCGCTTCAAGAAGTGCTCAATGACGATGTCATCCATTCCGGCAGCTACCTTCATTATGCAGCAGAAATGAAAGAAGCGCGTTCGATTACGGTCATCGGTTCAGGGCAGAGCGCCGCTGAAATTTTTCATGACTTGTTGAAGCAGCAGGAGGCTCATCGCTATCAGCTCACCTGGTTAACGAGGTCGGCCGGCTTCTTCCAATTAGAGTCGGGGAAGCTTGGACAGGAGGTCTTTTCCAATGATTATGTCGATTATTTTCATCGGCTCTCGTTTGAGCAGCGGCAGGATGCTTTGCCGACCTTGGAAAGCTTGCGAAAAGGCGTCGAGGAAGAGACGCTGAAAGCCATTTATGAGCTGCTTTATTATCGGTCTGTTGGAAAAGAGCGGCTGCCGGTCAGAATCCAGGCCATGACGGAGATAGACGGGATTGTCCCGGAGGAGCAAGGCTATCGGCTTGAATGTCATCAGTGGCAGCAGAACAAGTCGTTTACGCTCCGTTCAGAAAAGGTGATTCTTGCCACCGGCTACAAGCCAAACCTGCCCGGCTGGCTGATCGAGATGGAGAATGAATTGGAGTGGGAGGACGATAAACGCTTCGCCGTTACCCGTGATTACCGGTTGAAATGGAAGGAAGAGCGTAGCGGGCATATGTATACACTGACGAATCTTGAACATACTCACGGAGCCGGGGCGACAAACCTCGCCTTATCGGTTCAACGGAACCAAATGATTCTTAATGCGATTACGGGAGAAGAGGTATATCCTCTACCGTCGCAAACTGTTTTTCAGCAGTTTGGAATTGAGGGTAAAGAGGAGTAACAAAGGAGACAGAAGTGTCGATGAGGCTTGGCCGAAGGGGTGTTTTTCCCTTTTGCCAAGCCTCTAAGCAGTGGGCTTGAAGCAAGTGAAGCTGTCGGCATTTGATCATTTTATTTCAAAAATTCAGAAAAGTTGTTGAACTTTTTCGGAAGATCAGCTAGGATAGAAATGTGAAAGCCCTTTCAAAAAATCAGGTTCATTCCAAGGTTTATAGAGGAGCAGGCTGAGAACCTTTTAGCCGCAGCCCTATAAAATAAATAAGCAGGCGAAGGGGAGGTTACATGAAAGTAGGAGTTTTTGCCGTGTTGCTGGCCACTGAACCATTACACGAGGTACTTGATTACTTGCAGAAGAAGGGAATAAATACCGTGGAAATCGGGACTGGAGGCTTTGTGGGGAATGCGCATTGCAACCCGACTGAATTGCTTGCCAATCCAGAAAAGCTGGCAGCCTTTAAGCGTGAATTTGAATCGCGCGGTATGGAAATAAGTGCGCTAAGCTGCCATGGGAACCCTCTGCACCCTAACGTCAAACGGGCTCAGGACGATCATCAGACTTTCGTTGATACAGTCAGGCTTGCAGCGAAGCTGGGGGTTGAGAATGTCGTGACGTTTTCCGGATGTCCTGGTGAATCAGAGCAGTCGCGCTATCCGGTATGGAACACGTGCACGTGGCCAAATGATTTTGCTGAAGTCTCCGAATGGCAATGGGAAAAGAAAGTAATTCCGTATTGGAAGGAGCAGAATGCGTTTTTGGCGGAACAAAATGTACGCGCGTCCATTGAGCCGCATCCGGGCTTTGTCGTTTATAATACGGAGACGATGCTGAGGCTGAGAACAGAATGCGGAACTCAGATTGGCGCTAACTTTGATCCGAGTCATTACTTTTGGCAAGGGATGGACCCAGTCGCTTGTATCCGGGAGCTGGGCAAGGAAAATGCTCTCTTTCACTTTCATGCGAAAGATACGAGAATTGACCGGCAAAATAGTGCGCTTAACGGCGTACTCGATTTAAAAAGCTATCGTGATCTGGCGAACCGCTCGTGGATTTTTAGAACAGTCGGGTACGGACATGGGGAGGAGATTTGGAAAGAGATTATTAGTGAATTGCAAAGGATCGGCTATGATGGAGCGATCAGTATTGAGCATGAGGATGGATTGATGAATCATCTGGAAGGGCTCGAAAAAGCCATCTCCTTTTTACAAAGCATCATTATTGAAAAACAGGAGGTGGAGATGTGGTGGGTGTAGAGAAGCGTAAAATCAGAATCGGCATGGTCGGCTATAAGTTTATGGGAAAGGCTCACTCTCATGCGTATCGCGATGTTTCCTTTTATTTTGATAATCAGGTTGAACCCGTTCTTCAGGCAATTTGCGGCCGCGATCAGGCTGCCGTAAAGGAAGCGGCGGAAAAAATGGGCTGGCTCAGCTATGAAACGGACTGGAGAGCACTGATCGCCCGTGACGATATTGATTTAATCGATATCGTAACCCCGAATAGCAGTCATGCGGAAATTGCGATTGCGGCAGCTGAAGCTGGGAAGCATGTGTTTTGTGAAAAGCCGCTGGCGATGACATTTGAGCAGGCGAAGCGAATGCTGGCCGCCGTTGAAAAAAATAATGTCCTCCACATGATCAACCATAATTACCGTTTCGCCCCTGCTGTGCAATTTGCCAAGAATTTGATCAATTCGGGGCGTCTAGGAAGGATCTATCATATTCGCGCGATTTACTTGCAGGACTGGATAATGGACCCGCAGTTTCCACTCGTATGGCGGCTATCCAAGGAAGCGTGTGGTTCAGGCGCACACGGCGATTTAGCTGCGCACAGCATTGATCTAGCGAGATTTCTTGTAGGGGAATTTAAAGAGGTTAGTGGATTAATGGAAACCTTTATAAAGGAACGGCCGCTTGTCGAAGGAAGTTCCGGCTTAAGCGGAAGTGCGTCAAGCTCAAAAACAGGACCGGTACATGTCGATGATGCCAGTTTATTTCTCGCCCGTTTTGAGAATGGGGCAATTGGAACCTTTGAAGCGACTCGTTTTGCCGGTGGAAATCGAAACGGCAATCGCTTTGAAATTAACGGCGAAAAAGGCTCGGTTCGTTGGGATATGGAGAAAATGAACGAACTGGATGTTTATTTTCACGATGATGAAGTCAATGTTCAAGGCTTCAGAACAATAAGCTGCACGGAGGAGGGGCATCCATTTGCCGCTGCTTACTGGCCGGCAGGACATATTATTGGCTATGAACATACTTTTATCAATCTAGTAGTAGAATTAGTGAAAGGACTTGAGAAAGGGGAAAGTCCAGCACCGAACTTTGTTGATGGTATGAAAAACCAGGCTGTGCTGGAAGCTGTTGAGCGTTCCGCAAGCTTGAAAAGATGGGTCGCCCTATCAGAAATAGAATCAAAATTCAGCTAACATTTGTACGCGCGTACAAAAAATTGAACGCGGGTACAAACGAGAAAGGAAGAGCAACAATCGCAACGAGAAAAGATGTCGCAAAAATGGCAGGAGTATCAGAAGCAACTGTATCTCGTGTCTTCAGTGAACAGGATGCGGTAAAGGAGCATACAAAGCAAAAAGTCCTAGCAGCGGCCAAGTCGCTAAACTATTATCCAAATGTGATGGCGAAAAACTTTGCAAAACGTAAAAGCGGGAATATAGGGGTGATTTTACCCTATTTACCAAAGGTGAAGCTGTTTTCTGTTTATTATTTTTCTGAGATTTTAAATGGGATTGGCGAGGCGATTGAAAAAGAGGGCTATGATATGCTGCTATTATTTCAGCGTGTCGGCCAGCCGTATGATTACAAAAAATATTTTCTGAGTCATAAGATTGATGCAGCGATTATATTAGGCGCGAAGGATTCACCTGAAGAAAGGGATTCACTGCGGGAGCTAAGGGATGCCGACTTCCCTTTCTGTCTGGTCAACCAACATTTTGACGGTGAGCAATTTTGTGAAATTGACGCTGAGCATGTGGCAGGCAGCTATGCTGCTGTGACTCATTTAATTGAGCAGGGCTGTCAGAACATCGCTTTTCTCAATGGACCTCTTGCCTATTCGAACAGTCTTGATCGTTTGAAAGGCTATCAGAAAGCCTTACAGGATCACGGCCTTTCAGGACAGGAACAGGCGGTTTTCTATGGTCAATACAGTCTTACGAGTGGTTATAAGGTGGCAGATGATCTGTTATCAGGTCAGCTGTATGACGGTATTGCGGTTGCTAATGACAGAATGGCGATTGGTCTTATGCAGCGGATGAAGGAGCTTGGGATCAAGCCGGGAGCTGATATAGCGGTTGTTGGATATGATGACTCCGATGCTTCCGCGATGTGTGATCCGGCTTTATCAAGCGTTCATGTTCCCTTTTTCGAAATGGGCAAACGATCTGTCCAGCGGCTTGTTAATCAACTGGCCGCTCCACACATGAAGCTGTTTCAAGAGAAGCTGGAAACAAGGCTGCTCATTCGGGAGAGCTCTCAACGAAATCAAGTCAAATAAGAATGTTCATGTAGGAGTAGGAGGAACTGGTGATGAAAAAGGCATTGATATTCCAAGGAGGCTGGGAAGGTCATGAGCCTGCTGAAGTAGCTGAGATTCTGGCCGGCATTTTAAAGCAGGAAACGTATGAGGTTGATATAACGGATACATTGGAAACGTTAGAAAAGGCTGAGCTAACAGGCTATGACTTAATCGTGCCGAATTGGACACAGGGCACGATCACGAAGGAGCAGCTTCAGCCTCTCCTTGACGCTGTTGCCGCCGGTACAGGGCTGGCCGGGTTGCACGGAGGAATGGGAGACAGCTTTCGGATGGCAGTGGATTATCAATTTATGGTGGGAGGTCAATGGGTAGCACACCCGGGCAATGAATTTGTTGAATATCAAGTCCGAATTCTTGATCAAGACCACCCGCTTACCGAGGGAATCAATGATTTTACCGTCGTTTCTGAGCAGTATTATATGCATGTTGACCCTGCTGTAAAGGTTCATGCGACGACAAAGTTTCCAATTAGTGAAGGGCCACATGAGGCAAATGGCGAGGTTGAGATGCCTGTCGTTTGGACGAAACGCTGGGGGAAGGGAAAGGTCTATTACTGTTCCCTGGGACATGTGGCAAAAACGGTGAATATGCCGGAAGTCATTACCTTAATGCGAAACGGAATGGTCTGGGCGACACGATAAGGGGGCGGGTTGACGATGAAAATTGGAGTGATCGGATGTGGGAATATTAGCAGCATCTACCTTGAGAACTGTCAATCATTTGCTGAAATAGACGTAAAAGCTTGTGCTGATTTACATCGGACTAAGGCAGAGCAGCAAGCAAAGAAATTCGGAATTCCTTTTGTTTACACGGTCGAAGAGCTGTTAGCGGATCACGAAATTGAGGTTGTCATTAATTTGACGATTCCAAAGGTTCATGCTGAAGTTAGCCGGCGTGTGCTTGAAGCAGGTAAGCATGTCTATGTGGAAAAACCATTAGCGGCCGAGCTTGACGAGGGAGAGGAGCTTGTCGCTCTTGCCGCGCAGAAAGGTTTGCGAATTGGTTCGGCTCCGGATACGTTTTTGGGAGCTGGCATTCAAACGTGTAAAAAGCTAATTGACGAAGGGGCTATTGGTCGGCCGCTTGCTGTCACTGGATTTATGCTGAGACCTGGACATGAGTGGTGGCACCCCGATCCGGCATTTTTTTACGAACGGGGCGGTGGTCCGATGTTCGATATGGGGCCTTATTACTTAACGGCATTTGTTCAGCTTCTCGGTCCGATGAAGCGAGTGACCTGCTCTGCCTCCAAAGCCTATTCAGAAAGAGTCATTACGAGCGAACCAAAATATGGCGAAAAAATTCCTGTGGAAACACCAACCTATTTGGCCGGGACGATTGAATTTAAAAACGGAGTCATTGGAACGCTGATTACAAGCTTTGATACATTTGCCAAAACTGACTACCCGAATATTGAAATTTTCGGGACGAAGGGGGTGCTGCGCGTCCCTGATCCAAATCGTTTTGGAGGGCCGGTATATGTGAAAAAGCAGGGGGAAGAAGAATGGATGGAAGTAGAATTGACACATTCTTATGATTATAATGCGCGTGGGCTAGGCGTATTAGATCTTGTCAGAGCGATAAGAGAGAATCGTGAGCACCGGGCGAATGGAAGTGTCGGGCTGCATGTACTTGAAGTGATGCATGGCTTCCATAGAGCAGCAGAGGAAGGACGGCATTATACAGTGAAGAATCAGTGTGATATTCCTAAACCGTTACCGGAAGAGAAAAAACAAGCCGGATTTGAAAGCGCTATCAAAAAAGTAAAGGAATGATGATGAATGAAGAAATTCCATTTGTTGTTCGGTGCTTTGGTCATTTTGCTTGTTGTTGCAGCGTGCTCCCCAAGTGATGAAGGGAGCAGTACCCCGGAGTCGAGTGAGCAAAATGGCGATAAGAAGGTCATTGATTTTTGGCATATTGATCCTGGTGTGAGAGAAGAGGTTTATATGGAGGCTGTTGCCCGGTTTGAAGAGAAGCATTCGGATGTGCAAGTCAACGTTCTGCAAATTCCGAACGACGATTATAAGCAGAGGATGGTCGTTGCGATGTCAGGGGGGAATCCGCCGGATGTTTTTCACAGCTGGGGAGGAGGCTGGCTTGAGGAATTCGTTCAATCAGGTCAGGTGAAAAATTTAAATGATGAGGATATTGATTTTAGTCAATTTGCTGAAGTGGCTTTAGACAATTCCACGTATGATGGAAACGTTTATGGGTTGCCGCTCGGATTATCTCCTTATGTCTTCTACTACAATAAAGATATTTTTGCTGAACATCATTTGGAGGTACCTGAAACGTATGATGAATTACTGACGATCATTGATGTGTTAAATGAAAATAATGTCATTCCCATCGCTTTAGCGAATCAGCCGAAGTGGCCAGGTGCTTTCTTCTTAATGTATTTGGCTGACAGGCTCGCCGGGGAGAATCTTTTTCTTGAAGCGTATCACCGCGAAGGAAGAGGCTTTGATGACCCTGCTTACGTTCAGGCAGGAGTGTATATTCAGGAGCTGGTAGAACGAAATGCCTTTAACCCGGGCTTTAATGGCATTTCCTATGATGCAGGTCAGGGGCGGCAGCTGATGTATTCAGGGCAGGCAGCGATGATGTTGATGACAAGCGGTTTTGTAAATAACATGCGGGACGAAAGCCCAGACTTTGAAGAAAAAATGGGAGTTTTTAACTTCCCGGCGCTCTCAGAGGGTGAAGGCGATCCTTCCAATATTAGTGCGGGAGCATCGCCGGTATGGTCGGTTTCTGAAAACGCCGAGCATGCTGACCTGGCTGTTGAACTTGTCAAGGAACTGACGAGCGTAGAAACGGCCCAGGCATTTGTTGATCGGACGGGTACAGCAGTGGCGTTGCTGGGAATAGAAAGCAGTGATCCATATGTGCAAACGTTTATGGAGATGATCGGCGAGGCCAATTCAATCCAGTTTCCTTATGATCAGGTACTTCCGCCGGCTTTAGGGGAGCTGCATAAGGATACAACACAGGAAATTTTAGGATTGACGATGACACCGGAGGAAGCAGCGGCGCAAATGGAAAGCAAGGCTCAGGAAGAGTTAGAGTAGACCGCGGCTGAGACGCGCCATCCCTATTTACACTTATTCTACGATAAAGAAGGGGATATCTAATGAATACTGTGCTACGTACAGAAGCAGCGATTGTAAAACAAGCAAAAAAGCAGAAACAGAAAAAAGCCATTACGATAGCGCTTTTCATTTTGCCAGCGCTGCTTGTTTATTCGGTTTTTATTCTTTATCCAATTGTTGCGACGTTTCAATACAGTCTCTTTAGCTGGAGCGGCGGCCAGGGAGAGCGGACATTCATCGGATTGCAAAACTATACGGTCTTGTTTGCCGATCAAACATTTTGGTCGGCTCTGCAAAATAATATGATGCTGATCTTAGCCTCTGTTTTCATTCAGATCCCCTTAGGCCTGCTTATGGCGTTAGTGTTATTCAGTCCAATTAAAGGGATTAAACTTTTGAATGTGTTATATTTCCTGCCGTATTTGATGTCGACGGTGGCGATCGGCTTGCTATGGATCTTTATGTATGATCCAATAAATGGTCCAATGAACCAGGTTGTTCAATGGTTTGGATTAGAGCCTGTTGCCTGGCTGGCAGATCAAAATACGGCACTGATTGCTGTATTAATTGTTATTATTTGGCAATTTGCGCCGTTTTATATGATCTTATTCAAAGCAGCAATGGTCGGCATTCCGGATGAATTGTATGAAGCAGCAGAGATTGATGGAGCAAATGGGATACAGAAGTTTTTCTCGATTACATTTCCAGCGCTGATTCCAACTATCGTGACTTCTTCCATTCTGGCGATTGTCGGTTCCTTAAAAGCATTTGACATCTTCTATATTATGACAGGCGGGGGACCAGGGAATGCGACGGAAATAGTAGGAACCTATATGTTCAAGCAAGGGTTTATTCATTTCAATATGGGCTATGCGAGCACGATTGCCGCAATGATGTTCATTCTGGCATTTATCAGTGTTCTAATCATTCAAGTGTTCGAGTATCGACGGAAAAAACGGGGGGCAGTGCTATGAGACCAGTTGAAATGCTGAAAAGAATCCTTCTTTATGTTTTGGCAGTCTTATTATTGCTGTTTACTGTCTACCCCTTCGTCTTTATGCTCGGTACGTCATTTAAAAGCATGGATGAGTTTTTTGCGAATCCGTTCTCCATTTTTCCCCAGTCATTCACAGTCGAGCATTATGTATCTGTGTTTGATATGGGATTAACAAGCTATTTTGTGAACAGTCTAATTATTACCACTGCCGCGGTTATTATAGTCGTTTTTATTGCTGCTTTAACAAGCTATCCACTGAGCCGGATCAAATTTAAGCTGAATCGTCCTTTGTTTTTGCTCTTTGTAGCGGGAATGATGCTGCCGATTCACGCCACATTAATTCCTATCTTTGTCATGACGAACAACTTTGGAATTTATGATACGCTGCTGGCGTTACTTGGCCCGTACGTTGCCTTCAGCCTGCCAATCTCGGTGTTCATTCTGACTCAATTTATGCAGGAAATCCCAAGGGAACTGGAAGAAGCAGCGCAAATTGATGGAGCGAGTCATTGGCGGATATTTTCCAAAATCATTTTTCCGAATGTGGTTCCGGCGATTTCTACAATTGTCATTTACAATTTTGTTTTTCTTTGGACAGAGTTTATCTTTGCGCTGATTCTCATTCAAACGCCTAGCAATATGACATTGCCGCTAGGGCTGCAAAATTTTTATGGCGAGTTCTCGATAAATGTACCTGGCCTAATGGCCGCTTTGGCATTGGCCAGCTTGCCTGTACTGCTGTTGTTTATTCTTGCCCAGGAGCGTGTTGTGAAAGGCTTATCTGGAGGGGCGGTAAAGGGATAGTGCAACAATCCCGCAAATAAGCTTGAGACAAAACGAGTTAGCATAGGGCTCGTAGCGGTTACACTCATAGGGGCTGGCCAAAAGGTTATTTTTTGCCTTTTGCCCAGCCCTGCTTTATTTTCGCAAAAATCCGAATAATACATAGACGAACATATTGAAATTAATTATAATGGATTAATGAACAAAATGATTGAATAGTAGTTTAATATCATTTTAAACGAAAGAATATGTGGGAATGACTTACCATTTGGTTAGGGGGAGACAAGATGCACGTATCATTTGATTCACATCGTTACCCATACTCGTCGAAGCGCAATGTCGTATACGGCAGACGGGGAATGGTTGGAACATCTCAGCCGCTCGCCGCAGAAGCGGGTCTCGCTATATTGAAAAAAGGTGGGAATGCGATTGACGCCGCGATCGCGACAGCAGCCTGCCTCACAGTGGTGGAACCGACATCGAACGGAATTGGTTCCGATTGTTTTGCCCTTGTTTGGACAAAAGGCAAGCTACATGGATTGAATGGGAGCGGGCAGGCGCCACAGCAGCTGTCGATCGAGGCTGTAACCGCAGCGGGGCATAAGGAACTGCCTAAGTACGGCGTCGTTCCGGTAACGGTTCCAGGCACACCGGGCGCCTGGGCGGAGTTATCGCGAACGTTTGGGAAGCTGCCGTTGGCGGACGTGTTAGCACCGGCGATTGAATACGCTGAAAACGGCTATCCGCTTTCTCCAACCTTGGCTCATTATTGGCAGGAGGGCTATCGTCAATTTTCTTCTTATCGGGAGCGCAAGGAATTTGCTTCCTGGTTTGAGACATTTGCGCCAAATGGTCGTCCTCCACAGGCTGGTGAAATCTGGTCATCGCCGGATCATGCGGAGACACTGCGTTTAATTGGAGAAACAGAGGCAAAGGCGTTTTACCAAGGTGAGATTGCCGAAAAGATTGCGTCGTTTTTTAAAGAGCATCAAGGATTCTTGCGTCAGGAAGATTTGGTTGCTTACAAGCCGGAATGGGTCGACCCGATTCATACGGACTACCGCGGCTATCAAGTGTGGGAAATTCCGCCGAACGGGCAAGGACTGGTCGCGCTTGAAGCGCTGAATATTTTAAAGGGATTCGAGTTTAAAGAGCGGGAGAATGGTGACACGTATCATAAAATGATTGAGTCGATGAAGCTTGCGTTTATTGACGGAATGACATATATCACTGATCCGCGGCATATGACGGTGACGCAGGAAGAGCTTTTATCGGATCAATACGCAGCTGAGCGGCGCGCTTTAATTGGGGAAGAGGCATTGCATCCGCAGCCAGGCACTCCGCAGTCGGGAGGGACTGTTTATATGGCGACGGCGGACGAGGAAGGAAATATGGTTTCTTTTATTCAGAGCAACTATATGGGCTTCGGCTCGGGGATTGTCGTACCGGGTACGGGCATTGCGATGCAAAATCGCGGTCATAACTTCTCGCTTGACCCAGCTCATGATAATGCGCTTGCGCCGGGAAAGAAAACGTATCATACGATTATTCCGGGCTTCTTAACGAAGGGAGATCAGCCGGTCGGACCTTTTGGCGTGATGGGCGGCTTTATGCAGCCTCAAGGTCATGTCCAGGTAGTGACCAATGCGATTGATTTTGCTTTGAATCCGCAGGCGGCTCTCGATGCACCACGCTGGATGTGGTCCGGTGAAAAAACGGTTTATCTTGAGCCGCATGTCCCGCAGCATATTGTGCAAGAATTGCGCCGGCGTGGCCATGATGTTCAAATCGGCTTAGATATCGGTTTATTTGGCAGAGGCCAAATCATTTGGCGTGACCCGGAAACAGGTGTCCTCGCAGGAGGAACAGAACCAAGAACAGACGGCCACCTAGCTGTATGGTAAGGCAGATGCCAAAAGGTGGTTTTCCCTTTTGGCATCTGCCTGAAGAGCGAGCGAAGGCGGCGCAAGGGGTTTCAAGGTCAGAAGGGAAGCGGGTTTCTTTCCTGCTGGCCGTGCGCCAGCCGGAGCCGCAGTCATTCAGGCAAAAGGTGGTTTTCCCTTTTGGCATATGCCTTACAAATTAAGTCCGCTGCGGCTTTTAAAGCGGCGTAAAAGAATATGACTTTCGACGCGGGTGATCCCTTCGAGGGCATAAAGCTCCTCATTAATAAAGGATTCGAGCTGTTCAAAGTCATCAACGAGAACATGCATGTGAAGGGTGCTTGGCCCTGTCATCTGATAGCAGCTTGCCACTTTGGGGTTTTCCGCCAGCGTTTCGGCCACGGAAACAAGGGACGTTGGCTCGCAATCCACCTCAAAAAAGGCAGATACTTTCTTCCCCACTTTGTCGGAATTGATGACAACACTGAACTTCTCGATGACCTCGGCTTCAATCAGCTGATTAATCCTTTCGCGAACGGCAACGCGGGACAGCTTTAACTCCTTCGCGATGTCGACATACGACATACGGCCATTCATTGTTAAGAGCTCAAGAATCTTTCGGTCTGTTGCATCTATTTTCATTTGCAGGCCCCACTTCTTTTGCTTTGTTTTGTATCTTATCATGATTGCCGCGTTATGTGTAGACTACTAAGGACGAGGAGGAAGTCTCCTGATGAAAGGGGTAAGACGATGAATTGGAAAACGAATAAAGATTTGTTTGTCGCTTTTTTTCGTGCGGGTATTCTCGGCTATGGCGGCGGGCCGGCAAGCATCCCGCTCTTTCATAAAGAAGCAGTCGAGCGGTACCGCTGGGTGACCGACGAAGAATTTGGCGATATTCTCGCCCTAGGAAACGCGCTTCCCGGGCCGATTGCGACGAAGATGGCCGGGTATATCGGCTATCGTCTTGCCGGCTGGAGCGGGCTTGCCTCCGCTATTTTGGCAACGGTTCTGCCTACAGTTCTGTTAATGATTGGGCTGATGGGTCTGCTAACAAGCCTGCGGGATTCCGCGATTGTGCAAGGGATGACGCAAGCGATTACTCCGGTAGTAGCGGTGATGATGCTGACGCTGACCTATTCCTTTTTCAAGCAATCGAAAAAGGGACTTGGGCTCGGACTGAGTATCGCGCTTGTGATTGTCAGTTTACTGCTTTACCAAGGCTTAGCGCTTCATCCGGCGGTCATCATTGGCGCTTTGCTGGCATATGGTCTTTTGGCAAAGCCGCGCAAAGAGAAAGACAAAGACAGGAAAAAAGGAGAAAGCGCATGATCTATCTGCACATCTTTTTAGCTTTTTTTATTCCTAATATTGTTGGATACGGCGGCGGGCCGGCCTCTGTTCCGCTGATCCAGGAAGAAGTGGTCAACCGCTATGGCTGGATGACGGTGGAAGAATTTGCTGAACTGCTGGCGATTGGAAATGCGCTGCCTGGCCCGATCAACACGAAATTAGCCGGATATATCGGTTATGAAATGGGGGGAGCATTTGGTTCGTTTGTCGGTCTGTTCGCGACGATTGCCCCTTCTTTACTGGCGATGGTCTTCTTGCTCGCGCTGTTGTATAAATTCCGCAACTCTCCACGGGTGAAACGAATGACCGGTTTGATCAGGCCAACGATTACCGTATTGCTTGGAGTGCTTACATGGCAGTTTTTCGGAAGCTCATTGCAAGGAGCGGGCCTCGGTCATACGATGGTGCTGGCTTTGGGCAGCTGGGTCTTGATGGAAAAAGTGAAGATCCATCCAGCCTATGTCATCGCCGGATCGCTTTGCTATGGGGCGCTGTTTTTAGCCTGAGCGCTTCAGACGCGTCACGTCCTGCACAAGGTGAGTTTGCGACAAAACCAGCTGGAGGCCGGGCAAAAGGTAACCCTTTGTCCCGGCCTCCACAGTTTACACGATGTGCGTCTTCTGTTTTTTATCAATTATCCAACGGTTTCGTACAACCCCTGATTATCTTTTGCCTCGAGGCCTAGTGTTACTGGGCCTTTTTAAATTCTTTTTCATTGTTTTGAGAAGAACGCTCATCAATGCGTTTTTCAATTTCGGCTAAAGCCTTTGGATCATTTAAGAGCTCTTTTTTGTTCTCGGATACAAGTTCTTTAAATGATGCTACCTGTCTTCTCATACTGGAATCACCTCAACTCTTAGGATGTAAGTTCATTATAACAACAGATGATGTGGAAAGAATGAAGGAATTGTTACAATTTTGCGAAAAAAGAATTTTATTAACGATTATTGTCGAATATGTCTATCGACAGAAAGCCTTACATACGTTAAGAAAAACAGGGTTATGAATAGGGGATGTGTTGTTTATCCATGATAAAGGCAGGGGGAAGTTGGCATGAAGGGCTGGTATCACTGGCGTCCGGTTAACCCGCGGTTAATTGAGGACTTGTTGAAAACGGAGAGCTCAGATATGCTCACGATTGATTATTTATCCGTGATTGCGAAAACAAGTGAAGAACGTCAGCTTTGGCGGCTCCTTCTTGACAGCAGAAGAAAAGATTATATTCTTTTAAAGCAGGTGTACAGCTTGCAAACCGGGACTTCCCCTGAGGTTGACCAGGAGGTTTTTCAAAAGCCGGAATCATATGAGCAGGGCACGCATGCCCAAATCCGGCAATCGGGACACAGGCTATCTTTGCTTGAACAGGCTTATCAGGAAGCAGGAGATGAAAGAATCAGGCAAGTCCTTCAGCTCCTCATTCATCAGCATCGGTATGAAGGAATGGTTTTTAGACGTTTAACTGCTTTACAATAAATATAAAATATTTTTCAAAAAACTATTTACATGGACAGATTATGTTGTTAGAATATTTTTAACATTTAAAAGGGCGAGCACTCTTTTATAAATAGAAAATGAGCGAATGCTCAATCGGCTGCCGCCATAAATAACATCAAGGGAGAGAGAAGCTATGACGGTATCAGAAAAGAAAGCATTGGAAGAAATGCAAAAGAAGCTGGAACTTCTTGCGACGGAGATTAACGACTTAAAGAAATCAAGTCAAAATGGCTTTGAACAATTAGATACGGATGACTTGCTGACGCAGGCGTATAACTAATAGACAGAAGGACTCCCAGGCCAGGCTTGGGTTAGTCCTTTTTTTGTCGGACTTGCCCTGCGGATAGAACTGGTAGACCCTTGGCTTCAATGGTAAAATGAAAGAAAAGCGGAGGAGGATGGATGATGGAGAAAAAGTGCACGATGTTTTGTAAAGGAGCATGGATAGGAGGCGCCATTGCTCTTGGTGTTCTGCTGTCAAAAAAGGAATACCGGGAAAGAGTGGCAAAGGAAGCAAAACAAGTCAAACAGTGCACGGTGGATGCAGTGAATTTTGTCCGGGATAACCGCGAGCAGATTATCGCTCACATTCGTGAGACGGCAAACGAAGTCTCCACCATGATGCGTGACATTAGCGAGGATGTTAAGCAGCTAAGTCAGGCCGCAAGTCATCTGAAGGAAAGCTCCGAGGAGATTGTCAAAGCAACAAAGGAAGCAGCGGCGGAAATAAAGACCTTGAAGAAATAGACGGACTGACAGCTGAAAATGTTTATGTATAGAGTCAGGATAACGGGACATGATAAGGAGCGAGGAAGCAGCAGCTGCTGTTTCCCATCCACCCACCGTTTTCAAGATAATGTTCAAAGATGCAACAGGCTAGTAACGTGAATTGTAAAAGGAAAGCCTTTCTCGAGGTGATTACGTTGGAGAATGATAAATATTTTCAAGAATGTTTTTAACATGAATGAAGGTAGGTGTCTCCAAAAGACAAACATCGTTTCGACCCCAGATTGTTCATTGAATAATCATGCTTGAGCGGTAGTGGAAAAAAAGAAGGTGACCACCTCGCGTGTGTCACCTTCTTTGATCTTTAAAGGGAGAGTGAGCGTATGAGCAAGAAAAAGAAGCAAAAGCAAAGCGCCAATCAAAAACATAATCATAAAACGAGCAGTTCAGCTAATAAATCCAATCAATACCATTAAAAAAGCTCGATCTGCTCTGTGAGCGTCAGTGTGTAAAGTCCGGGCAAAAGGTGAAAATCCTTTTGTGTCGGGCTTTTCTCAATGATGAGCGCGTGGATGTACGGTTTCTGAGAACGTAAAAAGTGGCGGAATACATGACGGCGTCGGTCAACGCTGTTACAATAAAAGGAAGAGAGGGAGGGATAAGGCATGGATTTTCACATGAAGGAGCATAGCTTTACGACCGATTTGGAGTTTGGTCAGCTGGAAGTATCGGGGAATGAGGAATACGGGTTTCGGCCTTACCAATTACTAGTGTCGGCGGCGGCTGTTTGCAGCGGGGGCGTGCTGAAGAGGATATTGAGGAAGCAAAGAATCACGTTTGAAGATATCCGTATTCATGCTGATGTGAAGAAAAGTGAGCATGGGGCCAATGAAATAACGGACATTCACCTTCATTTCACGATTGCCGGCACGGATGCTTCTGAAGAAAAGGTGAAGAAAGCACTGGAAATCACACGCAAAAACTGCACGATTGTCCAATCGATCAAGGATAGTATTAACATAACGGAGAGCTTTGAACTGCAATAAGCAACGTACAGAAGCAATAAACTGATGATGCTTATTGTTCTGTTCTTACATAATTGTACAAGATAAGATAAAAGGACGTCGGCTTGAAAGAAAACCGACGCTTGTAAAAAATGGTGCAGTGGGGGTTTTAGCGAGGGAAGGGATGACGATTGACACAGGAAAATCAACTCGATTTCACAGAAGGAAAAATCCTCAAAAAAATGGTGCTGTTTTCGTCGCCAATATTCATCAGCAATCTGTTACAGTCTTCCTATCAGCTGATTGATTCGATTTGGGTTGGAAACTTACTTGGAGCGGATGCTCTCGGTGCCATTTCAATATCGGCTACGGTCGTGTTTACGGTCCTGTCCTTTATTATTGGCTTAAACGGTGCGACCTTGACGGTGATTAGCCAGCGAAGAGGGGCGAAGGACGAAGAAGGACTGAAGGATTCGCTGAATGCGTTTGTGTTCGTTCTCGGCTTGCTCGCACTTTTGCTCGGCTTGATTGGCTTTTTGTTTTCCGGCGCGATTCTACGCTTTATGGGGACACCGGAAACTATTTTGCCAATGGCCCAGGCGTATTTGCAAATTAATTTTGTCGGGATTCTCTTTTTATTCGGCTATAACTTTATCGGGACGGTCTTACGCGGGATGGGTGACAGCCGCACGCCGGTCCGTTTTATTTTGCTTGCTGTTGTGCTGAATGCTTTTCTTGACCCGCTATTTATTTACGTGCTTAATTTCGGAATTGAAGGAGCAGCTTACGCGACAGTTATTTCACAGGGGATCGCCTTTTTATATGGGCTGTTCTACTCAATTTATAAAGCAAGCGTTCCTTTTCAAGTGCCGAAGCTGCCGGAGAAGAGATATTTTATTGTCCTGTTTAAAATGGGGCTGCCGGCCGGGCTTTCGATGATGGCCATCTCAGCAGGAATGATGGCGATTATGACCGTTGTTACAAGCTTTGGTGAACAGGCGGTCGCCGGATTTGGCGCCGCTCAGCGACTTGATAATCTGATTATGCTGCCGGCTCTCACGCTTGGGGCGGCGGTCAACAGCATGGCCGGGCAGAACATCGGGGCAAGGCAGTGGAAAAGGGTCAATGAAATTGCCAAGCAGGCGATTATCCTGATTATCGTCGTCTCCCTGACGGTAAGCACGATTATCTTTATCGGCGCAGAAACATTTGTCAGAATCTTCGTCCAGGAGGAGGAGACGGTGGCCTTTGGCGCGATGTATATCCAGATGATCGCCTTCTTTTACCCATTTCTCGGGATCAACTTTGTCTTGAATGGAATCGCCAGAGCAGCCGGAGCGATGTTTCCTGTGCTCATTTTGAACATCATTTCATTTTGGGTGTTGCGCTATCCGCTGACTGCACTATTTGCGTCCTGGTTTGGAGAAGAGGGGATTGCGATTGGCATGGGAGTAAGCTTTGTCATTAGCAGCGTCGTGGCGACCGGCTACTATTTCCTCGGAAATTGGCGTAATATCAGTGAAGAGGTGATGACAAGCACCGAAAAACAACCGTAATAGTAAAAAAAGAAATGGAGAATTCAATGAAACCAATTATTATTCGTTTAATAAGCTATCTCGGGGGATTGCTTATTCTATCTTTTGGCATTACGTTGACGATTCTGGCCGGGCTCGGTGTCGGCGCCTGGGACGCTTTAAATGTCGGATTGGCGAACCGGACGAACTTTTCAGTCGGCAATTGGGTGATTTTTGTCGGGATCGCGCTCATTTTGCTTAATGCGCTGCTCGGCAGACGAAAGCCGGAGCTTCTTGCGCTCGTCACTGTGATGGCGATTGGGTATTTTATCGATTTTTGGCTGATTGTCGTTTTTGACTATCATTTATTCAGCGGCTTTTTGCTTCAGCTGACCGTCCTTCTTCTCGGCGCGGTCATTATTGCTTTCGGGATTTCGGTTTATTTGCAGGCCGAGTTTGCCGTCATCCCAATCGACCGTTTTATGTTTGTGATCAAAGATTTATTAGGTGTTCGTTTAATGGTGGCCAAAACGATTTCTGAGCTTATCGCCTTAACGGCTGCCTTTGTCGCAGGCGGGCCGATCGGACTTGGTACCGTTCTTGTGACGTTTTTGATCGGACCGATGATTCAATGGTTTTATCCGCGGGTGGAGAAGCGGATTAATTGGCGTGAATCGTTGTAGCGACATGGAATTTTCATCGGAGAAGCATCCTCCTTGACCGGATCGTGGATAAATTTTTTAACAAGGCTCACACTATGAACAAAAGAGAGCTGAAAGTTAAAAGGAGGCTTCGAAGATGAAACGATTTATCGCTGTATTCATGCTGGTCTGCCTGTTCATCCCGTTCGGAAATGCGCTGGCTACCGAAGGTGACAAACAAGAAAAGCAGTCATTTCAAATTCCTAATTCCGTGTTGAATATTTCCAAGGAAAACACGTATACAAATCCTACTCAGGACTTGCCATATTTGCAGCCGAGCACGCTTGCTCAAGAACTGATGGAGACGACAGAGGTGAAAATTGAGAACCCGGACCTGATCCGAATTTTAAATGAATCGACGATTAACGATTCGAAATTAGCACTTGGCTTCCGTGCCTCCATTTATTTAGGGGAGTGGCCGCTTTCCTATGATTCGGCCGGAACCGAGGTGAATTGGGAATACCAGAAGGTTAACACGAACTATTTGGACAACCGCGGCGGGCGGACACCGCAGAAGCTGACGTATCATCAGGAGCAGCAGAAAAAGGTCAATGGCGGTTTAACCGCGAAAATTCCGAACAGTGAAGCGGTCAAAAAGATGATGATGATTAAAGCGGCGGAGCATACGAATTTGCCATTATCGTTTGAGACGGTGATCGGGCAGGGAACGCGGAAAAACAACACCTATAATATCGCGCCGAAGCAGGTCGGCTATTTGCACAGCTTCGTGCCGGCGGTCAATGAAAAAGGAAAAGTGACATATGGCGAGGTGTATTTAACGTTTAAAGGCGGAAAGCGGAAGCTTGAAGTAAAAAACGTCACCCAGCAAGGCGTCGGCTCGTGGATTCCGGTACAGGATCACCTCTCGTTTTCCTTCATGTCGGCGAACCAGCCTAGATAAGCTGTCTTGAATAAATGCATGCAAATAACGCTCAGATTTTCCCTGCTGAGCGTTATTTGCATGCTATTTGAATTGTAACTGATAAGCAAGAGCATTACTGAAAATACTGGGATGAACTTTTTCCATTCATACAAAAGCTCCGATCTCGCTTCGGCCATAATCCTTTATAGATTCGTCTTCTTTTTTGTAAAGTCAACGTCCTGGTAATAGGAGTTTTTGACAAGGAGGTTGGGGCCGAGACATTGGACGGTTGGGCAATGACAATGTAAGGAGGCGGCCACGGTGGAACGGTGCCACGTTTCAAAGGCCTCCGGCAAGGAAGTCGTGCGGATATCACCCAATGGCGGCGTATCGCCGAAATCAGTCACGATAATTTTGCCGTCAAACACATTAATGTTTAAGCGTGAACGCCCGTCAGGATCGTTGCGTACGGTCACATTCTCTTCGGCATAGAGCCTCTTTTGTAAAGCGAGATCTTCTTCATTCATGCTGCACGGGTAAAATGGCAATGTGCCGAACAGCATCCACACCTCTTTGGCACGAACGTCGAGCAAACGCTGGATTCCGTCGCGGATTTCAGCGAGACTGGCGACCTCAAGCTGACTGGCGAAGTCGCTTGGATACATCGGGTGAACCTCGTGACGCTGACAGCCCATCTCCACAATTTGCTCATGAATTTTTTCAATATGAGGCAAGGTTCGTTTATTGAGCATTGTTTCGGCGGAAACAAGAACGCCCTGGCTTGTGAGGGCCTTCGCATTGTCAACCATGCGATGAAAGAGCTTTGCGCGCTGGGCGAAGCTTGGCTTTCTGTCCATTACGGCAAAGCCGATGTCGGCAAAATCATCAACGCTGCTATAATTGTGAGAAATATGAAGTACATCTAAATACGGAATAATTTTTTCATACCGCTTTAAATCGAGCGTTAAATTCGAATTGATTTGCGTCCGGGCGCCTCGTTCGCGGGCATATTTCAGCAGGGGAACGACGTATTGCTCAACGGATTTCAGCGAAAGCATCGGCTCTCCGCCGGTGATGCTGAAGGCGCGCAAATGCGGGATTTCATCGAGACGGCTAATCAGCAGCTCAAGCGGCAACGGCTCGGCTTCCTTTGTCGTTAGCGTATAGCCGACGGCGCAATGCTCGCAGCGCATATTACATAAAGTAGTGGTCGTTATTTCAATATTCGTCAAGGTAAGCCGGCCAAATTCTTTCATATCCTGATAAGCTTCCCATGGATCGTGGTTTGGGGTAATTGCCGGTAATGTATGAATCACAAAACATCGTACTCCTTTTTATTGTAGCTGAAAATCATCATGCCACTATCATACCGTATTGCCCTGTGAAAATTCCACCCTGCAATCCGCGTTGTTCAGACGGGGTCAATCTGTTAAACTTTGAATACGATACTTGCTTTGCGAAGGAGAGAACACAGTTGGGTGGAGCGATTCACGATAAAAAAACACAATTACATTATTTACAAAATCGGTTTGACCTTGTCATGCAGATGCTTGAGACGATTGATCCTGACGAAGCGGGAGTGGAAGAAATCGACCGTCTGCTCGCGATCCTCGATGAGATTGAGCTGAAATGCAAGCAGTTCAGACATGATTGGTCTGAATAAGGAGCTGAATGGTAATGAATGTCTTTTTCATTCGTCACGGAGAGTCGATGGGGAACCGGCAAGGGAAGATTCAGGGCTGGATGGACTTTGAGCTGTCCGAGCTCGGCATCAAGCAGGCGCAGCTGCTCGCCGCTTATTCAGAGAACCTGGCACTCGATTATCTTTACAGCAGTGATTTAACGCGGGCCTATGATACAGCGAAAGCGATTGCCGCACGCAATCACCTCGATGTGAGAAAGTGGACAAAGGTGCGTGAAGTTCACTTAGGTCCGCTGCAGGGGCTGTCTCGCCCCGACATTTATGAGCGCTTCCCGGAGACGAAGGAGCGTTCCATTTTAACCTCAGGATTGGAAGGAACGGAAAGTGTGGAGCAGCTTACAAAGCGCTGCCGCTTTGTCGTCGAGCAGCTGCTGCTCGCTCATCAGAACGACAATATAGCGATCGTCTCCCACGGCGGCTTTATTAGCATTTTGCTCACTTATTTGCTGGCGGGAGAGCAGTGGCCGTCTTTGCACCGGGCGTTCCAGATTGGCAATACAAGCATCACTCATGTGGAATGGACAAAGGAACAGAAGCCGGTGATCCACTATACGAACCAGACGATTCATCTCTCCTCTCTGCTCGAACCGAGCAATAAAATTGGCTTATTATAGCGTGGGCAACCCGGATTTGTTAAGAGGATGGCCCATAACTGGATAGCATACAATGGCTCCACTCACAACGGGATTTGAAAGATCGTGGCGGCTCCGTTCATTGCTGAGAGGCATGGATAAAAGGTTGTTTTTCACCTTTTATCCATGCCTCTTGTTAAGTCTTTCCTGGGTACGAAGCCGCTACTTTTCCCTTTCGGAATGTTTCGACTAGCATTATAATAGGAGAGGATGAATGTGACTAAGGAGATTACATAGAGGAAAGGGAGAGGAAAATGCAAAAGCTACAAGAAAGCATGTACCAATTGATTGTCGAAACGTCTACCAACTTGCCCAATGATGTTCGGCGCGCAATCGTGAAAGCAAAGCAGCAGGAAAACGCAGGTACGCGTGCGGCGTTATCGCTTTCTACGATTACAGAGAATATTGAAATGGCGGATGATAAAATTTCGCCGATTTGTCAGGATACGGGAATGCCGACCTTTAAAATTAAAACGCCGGTCGGAGTGAATCAGCTTGAAGTGAAACGGGCCATTCATGCAGCGATGGAGCAGGCGACGGCGGATGGAAAGCTTCGCCCCAATTCCGTTGATTCATTGACTGGAAAAAATTCAGGAAACAATCTCGGTGAAGGAACGCCGGTCATTTACTTTGAACAATGGGAAAAGGATTATATTGACGCGCGCTTGATTTTAAAAGGCGGCGGCTGTGAGAATAAAAACATTCAGTATAGCCTGCCAGCCGAGCTTGAAGGATTGGGCCGGGCAGGACGCGACCTGGATGGGATCCGCAAATGCATTATGCACTCTGTCTATCAGGCGCAGGGCCAGGGGTGCAGCGCGGGCTTTATCGGCGTCGGCATCGGGGGAGACCGGACTTCCAGCTACTCTCTTGCCAAAGAACAGCTGTTTCGCACGGTGGATGATGTCAATCCGAATGAAGAACTGCGCAAGCTTGAGGATTATGTCATGGAGCATGCCAATGAGCTTGGCATCGGAACGATGGGCTTCGGCGGGGAAGCAACGTTGCTCGGCTGTAAAATCGGCGCGATGAACCGTCTGCCGGCCAGCTTCTTTGTTTCCGTTGCCTACAACTGCTGGGCATATCGCCGTTTGGGCATCGTCGTTGATCAGGAGACTGGCGGAATTAAGGAATGGCTTTACAAGGATGGCGAGACAGTCGATTTGAATGTCGCCTCGAAGGAAGTGGCCGCTGCTGCCGAGGAGAAGAGCGAAGTCCGTGAGGTTGTGCTGGAAGCGCCGATCACCGAAGAGAAGATCCGTGAGCTTAAAGTCGGAGATGTCGTCATTATTAATGGCATGATTCATACAGGCCGTGATGCGATCCACCATCACTTGATCGACCATGAGGCGCCAATTGATTTGGACGGTCAGATCATTTACCACTGTGGTCCGGTTATGCTGAAGGATGACAAGGGCGAGTGGCATGTGAAAGCAGCCGGCCCGACGACAAGTATCCGTGAGGAGCCGTATCAAGGCGATATTATGAAGAAGTTCGGCATCCGCGCTGTTATTGGTAAAGGCGGAATGGGGCCAAAGACGCTGAAGGCGCTTGAGGAGCACGGCGGTGTTTACTTAAACGCGATCGGTGGAGCGGCGCAGTATTATGCCGACTGTATTAAGAAGGTGCACGGCGTTGATCTGATGGAATTCGGGATTCCGGAAGCGATGTGGCACCTTGAAGTAGAAGGATTTGCGGCGATTGTCACGATGGATTCGCATGGCAACAGCCTGCATGCCGATGTCGCCAAAACATCGCTTGAAAAGCTGGAGCAGTTTAAAGAGCCGGTGTTTAAGTAAGCGGCAGAAAACAATTTCAGGGATGTCCCGAAAGGCCGATGGCTGGTCCTTTTGCGGCATCCCTTTTTCGTAAGGAGGGGGAACATTGGATTACCGTGACTACCAAAGGAGGCAGGCGAAGGCGCTTAAATGGGCGGGTAATTTTATGCTTGGAGTGTCCGTTCTATTGCTTCTCTATGCTGCTTTAACGGGCTTTGCCACTTTTTTTGCGGGAAGAGGGGGGCAGGCTCTCCTTTACTTCGTTTTTATCCTGATCATCTGCTACAGCTTTTCCTCCTGGTTTTCACATTTAGCAAACCGCGAGATCAATCCGCTCACGTTTGACAGTGAAGAAACGCTTCTGACAGCGGGCCGTCTTCTGTTTACATCAGACATGCATTGGCTTCGGCGCTTTCATTTCTTTTCATTGGATGGCAAGCGTGTCGCCTACGTTGAAGAGGAAGTCTCCTTTCTCCGCCTTTGGAGCGGGCTTTTCCGTTTGATCGGGTTGAGCATGCTGTTTCCTGTGAAGATGACATTTCAGATTGATCAGGAGCGCCGGCTGATGCTGCTGAAAAAAGCGGGGATGTCAGCGCCGTTCGTTCTGCTTGATGAGGCTGGAGAAGAAATCGGTTCTTTTACTCATAATTGGCGTGCTTTTTCGCGCTTTGACGTTCAAATCCATCAACGTGGAGAACAGATTGCGGCATTAAACGGCGGGATCGGCGCCTTGGAATTTAAAGTAATAGACAAGGAATCACAACAGCAATTGCTTTTTGTCAGGACAGGTGGTGTTCCGACCGAAGCGATGGAATTATTTTCAAATGGGGCCGATATTATTGATCTCGATCCAGCTATGAGTGAACAGCGGCGTCTGCTGGCGCTTGGCTCATTGGTCGCGTTATACACGTATTATCAGATTAGACGTTGAGCCATACATAAACCATTTCCGCAAGTGCCACACTAACAAAAAAATGAGGGAGATTGATACATCATGCCGAGAAAAATCATCGTTCTTCTTTTCCTCATGCTGGCGTTCGAGTGCGCAACGAGCATCGAGCCGGCGCTCGCTTATAGCAACAAAACGTATAACTGGAGCTATAAGCCGGAAAAAGACAACAAACCGGTCACAACCGAACCTGTTTTTGAAAAATTGCTGGAGGATACAAATGGCGTCTTTATCGGCGATACGACGAAAAAAGAGCTCTATTTAACATTCGATAATGGCTATGAAAACGGCTATACCGAAAAGGTGCTTGACGTGTTGCAGGAAAAGCAGGTGCCGGCGACTTTTTTTGTGACGGGGCATTATTTGGAAACCGCGCCGGAGCTGGTCCAGCGTATGGTGGCTGAAGGTCATATCGTCGGGAATCATTCCTGGCATCACCCGAGCCTGCCAAGCGTCGGCGACGGGCGTTTGATTGACGAGCTGCAAAAAGTGAAGGAGGCTTTCGCGGAGCTGACAGGTGTGAAAGAAATGAATTATTTACGGCCGCCACGGGGGGAATTTAGTGAGCGGACGTTAGCATTGTCGGAAAAAATCGGCTATACGAATGTATTTTGGTCAATGGCCTACAAGGATTGGGAAGTCGACAAGCAAAAGGGCGGCCAGTATGCCTACGATCAAATTATGAAACGGATTCATCCCGGCGCGATCATGCTGATTCATTCGGTCTCAAGCGATAATGCCGAAGCGCTGCCGAGCGTGATTGATGAGGCGAGGGAACTTGGCTATGAATTCAAAAGTCTTGACGACCTGATGCTTGACAAGCAGCTGCAGCAGTTCCCCTTTCCGCGATAATAAAGAGATATCGTTGGCAACATGCGGCAAAATGTGATACATGTAAAACAAGAGAAGATCACGATACTGTTGCTTTGCTCATAAAAAGTGAACAGGGAGTTGGAGGAGCGTTTCATGGAAATAGGGATCAGTACATTTGTCGAAACAACACCAGATGTGAACACGGGGAAAACAATTAGTCATGCCGAGCGCATACGGGAAGTCGTTGAGGAAATCGTCCTCGCCGATCAGGTCGGTCTTGATGTATTCGGTGTCGGCGAGCATCATCGCGAGGACTTTGCCGCCTCTAATCCGGCGGTCATCCTGGCCGCTGCCGCTTCGCAAACAAAGCGGATCCGCCTGACGAGCGCGGTCACCGTCCTTTCATCGGATGACCCAGTCCGCGTCTTTCAGGAATTTGCCACGCTTGATGCGATTTCAAACGGACGAGCGGAAATTATGGCGGGACGGGGATCCTTCATCGAGTCGTTTCCGCTGTTCGGCTACGATTTGCACGATTATAATGAGCTGTTTGACGAAAAGCTGGAGCTTCTGCTGCAAATCCGTCAATCGGAGAAAGTCACATGGCAGGGCAAGCATCGTCCGGCGATCCGCAATTTAGGCGTCTATCCGCGTCCGGTGCAGAATCCGCTGCCTGTCTGGATTGGAAGCGGCGGCAATCCCGAGTCGGTCGTCCGTGCCGGTAAACTTGGCCTGCCGCTCGTGCTGGCGATCATCGGCGGTCGCCCGCTTCAATTCGCGCCGCTCGTTCAGCTCTATAAGCAGGCTGCCGCAGAAGCGGGTCATGATCCGGCGAAGCTGACCGTCGCTTCTCACTCACATGGGTTCATTGCCGAGGATCGGGAAGAAGCGGCAGACGCCTTTTTCCCGTCAACGCAGCTGGTGATGAACAAGCTGGGCAAAGAGCGGGGCTGGGGCCATTATGGCCGGGCGAGCTTCGATGCCGCCCGCAGTCTGGAAGGAGCTTTGTATGTCGGCGATCCGGACACCGTCGCAGAGAAAATCATTCACCTCCGCAAGAACGTCGGCATCACCCGCTTCATGCTCCATGTTCCTGTCGGCTCGATGCCGCATGAGCAGGTCATGAAGGCGATTGAGCTGCTCGGTACGAAAGTCGCGCCAAAAGTGCGGGAAGAAGTGGCGGGGCTGTAGTAGCTCCGTTTTATGCCAATCCCCTACCGAAGGGTTTCTTCGGTAGGGGATTTATGTAAATCAAAGCTTATTTTGATCTCTAATTTCCTTCAAAATTTCAATTACACGGTTGTTCTGATTTTCGATCGTTTTCAGTCTTTTTTCAATGATGGCTGAAGAAAAAAAGACAATTAGAACAAGAGCGATAGCGATAATTTCCATATCTTTTCCTCCGTAACTTCTTTTAAGAAATTTTCCCCTTGCCTCTAAATTCCCCTGCATAATAAATCAAAGCAAGTACCGGTAGAGCCAGGCCAATAAGTAAGGTCGTTTCCCAGCCACCGCGGGCATAGGCCCATCCGCCAACCGCGGACCCGATCGCGCCGCCGGCAAAGAAAATCGCCATGAAAATTCCATTAAGTCGGCTGCGAATTTCACCGCTCAATGAAAAGATCGCACGCTGTCCGAGAACCAAATTCGCTGAAACCCCCATGTCGAGCAAAATAGCCGCTGCCACTAACGTAATCAGCGCGAACGTCGAACCGCCTTGGATAACGAGCGGCAGAACGATGGATATGACGACCAGCACGAGCGCGACCCCGGTGGCCGGGCGAATCCATCCTCGGTCGGCAAGGCGGCCGGCAACAGGTGCGGCAAGCGCTCCGGATACACCGAGCAAGGCGTACAGCGCAACGCCCTGATGGGAGAATGAAAAGACAGGCCCGGTCAATAACAAAGGAACCGTGGTCCAGAACAGGCTGAACGTTCCAAATAAACAAGCGTGATATATCGCCCTGCGCCGCAAAATTGGTGTTGTCTTTAACAGATAAAACATCGAGCCAAGCAGCTGCGGGTACTTTGTTGTTGTCACCGGTTTCCTTACTGGCAGTGTCCGAATTAGAATAACAGCCAAGACGAGAATGGCCGTGGCCGAGAAATAGTAGACGGAGCGCCAGCCCCAATATTCCGCCATCATACTCGAGACAGGGCGGGCAAGCATGATGCCGAGCAGCAGCCCGCTCATCACGTTCCCAACATTACGGCCGCGCGTCGCTTCCGGTGATAGATGGGCGGCGAACGGCACGAGCATTTGCGCAGCGACCGAGCCAAGCCCAATTAAGAGGGAGGCAGCGAGAAAAGGAATTACGCTTTTGACGACCCCCGCCACCACCAGTGCAATGGTGGTGAAGAACAATAGTCCGGAAACGAGCTTCCGGTTTTCAACCATATCGCCCAAAGGCACGAGCAGCAATAAGCCGAGGCCATAGCCGATTGGGGTCAGTGTGACGATCAGACCAGCCGCCTCGGAAGTCAATCCGAGCGAGGCGCTGATCGGACCGACTAATGGCTGCGAATAATAAATATTGGCGACGATTACGCCGCATGCGGTGGCGATGATGAAGATAATCCGCGCTGAAACAGCCGGCTCCCTTTGCTGAGCGTTGATTGCGTCCATGGTCAGGCTCCTTTACTAGAAAAAAGTTGTTCCTTCCATGAGGGATTCGTTGGCAAATACGCTTTGCCGCCTGACGCCAACTCCCTCGTTTTCCGATAAATAACAGTATAATCGTTTCCCTATGATCAGTCTAACTATTTTGATTAATTGAAAAAAGGAGTGAAGGAAGACGTCTCCGCAAGCTGTTTCACTACGGTTTCATCCTCCATGCAGTCTGCTCGCCGCTTAGAGGTAAACTTGACAAGAACTGTTACAGTAGGTTAAGAAGATATCATTCGGAATTAAGCGAAAATTTAAAAGTGATTGAAAACGAAAAAGGAGGCGAATCTGTTTGCGAACATTCGTCAATCGCTGGATTGGGAAGATGAGGCTGCAGACGAAAATGATCGTCAGCGTTTCATTGATTTTATTAATTTCCTCGCTGATTACAGGCTATCTTTCTTATTTGACTCATCTTTCTATCGCGGAGAAGGAAATTAGTGATCAAATTTTGCAAAAGGTGGAGCAAGTGTCGGCGCGGATTGATTTGAAACTGGATGAGCTGTACCGCTTTTCAAACAGTATTTTATTCCATCCGAACGTCGAGAACTTATTGTCAGCCTCTAACTCGGGCGAGGGAGTCAGCTACAACGATATTATGACATTTGATCAAGTGCTGAACAAAATGCTGCTTGACAATACGGACGTCTATTCCGTTCATATTTACAATAATGCCGGCCAGCAGTACAAGCCTACGCACTCGTATCAATTCAAGGAGTTAAATCGCCAGCTTTATCAAAAGGTGAAAAATAAACTGGAGAGCACAGACGGAGAAATGATCTGGATGAGTGATAATTTGACGACGTATGAAGGACGGAATCAGGACGTGATTATCGCCACGCGCAAAATTAAGAGCAACCGTCTTGAGGATGAAGGGATGCTCGTCATTGTTCTCAATGTCCGCTCCTTGTTTACAATTTTAAGCGAGCTTGTTGTCGAAGAGAGCGATACAGTTTATTTATACAATGGGGAGCACGAGCTAATTTACAAAAATACGGATAAAGAGATGACCGGTGGAAGCGGGAATGGCTCGCAGTTATCGACTGTTTTCAAAGAGGAAGTGAATGGCACCCGTTATTTGGGAGCAACGGTTCAATCTGAGAAAACGGGTTTCATTTTATCCAGTCACAGCTCGATGGCCAAGCTTCATGAAAAGAGTAAAATGATTTTTAATGTCATTGTCGTAAGTGGAATTGTAAGCATTTTCATTGCGGTCCTGCTGATTCTGTTTACGAGCCACCGTCTGCTCCGCCCGATTAAACGGCTGCTAAACGGCATGAGGCGGGTTCGCGAGGGACAGCTGGATTACCGGATTGAAGTTCATTCGAGCGATGAATTATCGTATATCGGCAACAGCTTTAATTCCATGACGGAGCATGTCAGCAAGCTGATCGAAGACGTTTATGAAAAGCAGCTGATGCAGCGTGAGGCCGAGCTTACCGCATTGCAGGCCCAACTGAACCCGCATTTTTTATACAATACGCTCGACATGCTGCGCAGTAAATTGTATTTACAGGATGACTACGAAAATGCCGATTTAATCGTTTCGTTATCGCAAATGCTCCGCTATTCGCTAGAACCGGCCAGCACAAGGTCAACCTTGAAGGATGAAATCAAACAAATTCAAAATTATTTGCTGCTGCAAAAGGCGCGTTATGAGGAGGAGCTGGAGATCAAGATTGAAATTGATGAGGACGTGCAGTCATGCCATATTTTACGCTTATTGCTCCAGCCGATTGTCGAGAATGCGTTTGTCCATGGATTTTACGACCAGGATGAAAAACGCATCAGCATCCGCGGTTTCAAGCAGGAGGGACATCTGATTATCGAGATCTCGGATAATGGCTGCGGGATGAAACAAGAAACCGTAGCGAGAATATTGGGGAAAAACACTTCAAGTATGGCGGATACGAAAAAAAGAATCGGGATTCATAATGTCATTCGCCGGATTGAGCTTGTGTATGGTGAAGGGAGCTTTTTAGAGATTGAAAGTGAGGAAGGAAAAGGAACAAAAGTGCGGATGACATTGCCATTTGAAGGCGATTATCATCTGGTTGAAAAGAGGGATGTGTCATGAACAGTACAGTCATGGTTGTCGACGACGAAAGAGTGATACGCAAGACGTTGGTCAAAATGATTGAGGAGGCCAACGGCGGTTGGTCTGTTGTAGGAGAAGCGGGAAATGGGGAAGAAGCGATTCAGAAAATGGAAGAGCTTTCACCTGATCTGGTCATTACCGATATTCGAATGCCACGGATGAATGGAATTGAGCTGGCGAAGCATGTCTATGAAAATAAGCAGGATACACGGGTCGTGATTTTAACAGCCTATAAAGATTTTGACTATGCCCAGGCAGCTGTTAAATATAAAGTGACTGATTTTTTGCTGAAGCCATGTCCGCCTGACGAAGTCGCCGAGCTTCTCAAATTGGTTCGCGAGGAGCTGCTCGAGCAGAAAGCGCAGGCTGCCAAGCAGGAAAAAATAAATGAACGGATGATTATCCGCTCATTATGTTTGCGGCTGCCTTATGATCCGCAAATGGCGAATGCCGTTGAAACGAAATATGCCAAGGCGGAATTCCTGCTTGTAAAAGTGACGGATTTCTCACCGCATTTTGTCGTTTCCAAGCCGGATGATTTGCGACTTGTTCAATTTTCATTAATCAACATTGTCGAAGAATTAGCAGGGCTTGATCAATCCGGCAAGTCGCTCATCCCGGTTGAATATGACACCTTTGTCTTCATGCTGTCCCGCCGGGAATTGAATGCTGTCCGGCTCGATGAATTGCAGAGCAAGATTGAAGCATTATTGGAAATCTCGGTCTCTATTCATCATGTCGGGGAGCTTAGCCGCTTGGAGGATATTACGAGACTGTACAGCCGCTTCTACAAAGCGGGCTTTGATTCATCACCGGACGCCGCGGCGAGTGAAGACGTAGCTGCCTATTTGAAGCATAACCCGACCATTCAAGAATTGAAAGCGAAGCTGCTGGCCCCATTAATGGTCGGGGAAATCGCTCATTTTGTCGCGCTTGTCGACGACATGATCAAAAAGTATGAGGAGCATTCTTTGGCAACGGTTAAGATTGAAGCCTATTCACTCGTCTATGCCCTCCATTCCATTTCCGAAAAGGAATTTCAGTTTCCTTTATCGTTTAACATGATTGAAGAGATTGCAACGCTTAATGAAAGCAAGAATAAAGAGCAGGTCAAAGAGTGGGTGCAACGTTATCTGGCCGATTTTCAAAAGCGGCTTGAACAGTGGAAGGCGGAAAGAAGTGAATCGATTATCGACCGTGTGATCGACTATATGAATCAGCACTACATGGAGGCGTGCCAGCTCTCCGATGCAGCGGCGTCTGTTTACTTATCACCTAAATATTTGAGCGAGCTGTTCAAGAAAAGTACCGGAGAGACGTTTACGAGCTATTTAACAAAAGTCAGAATTAAGAAGGCTGAGCTGCTGTTATCCAATACGAAAATCAAAGTGACTGAAATTGCAAGAATGGTTGGCTATGATGATCCTAATTATTTCTCGACGGTTTTTCGGAAAGCGCTTAACTGCTCGCCAAATCACTACCGCAAACAAAAGCAGGATATTTTCAAGAAACGTATAGATTAATTAAAGGTAGCCCACTAAAGAAAGCGTTATCATAATTTTATAAGCAATAAAGAAAAGATAACGATAAGGGAGGAATACGAGTGAACAAACGAAGAAACGTGTGGGTTACAGGGGTCATTATTCTTTTACTAGCAGTTATAACAGCCTGTTCATCCAGTGATGAAACTGGTAACGAAGAAGACACAAGCACTGAAAATTCCGACGCCGTCTCTCTCCGGGTGCTTCACGGCTATACGGGGGAGCAGCCGCAGGCTCCGGTCTTTGAACCGGCATTGGAAAACTTTGATGCGAGCCACGACGATATTGATTTAACGATTGAAGCATCAGCCGGGAATTCGATCCGGGAGAAATTGCTGGCGGAAATGGCCGCAAACAGTGAGCCGGATGTCTTTACTCATTGGGGCGTCCGTCGTGTAGAAAATTATATTAAAAGCGATAAGATCGCCGATTTGTCAGAGTTAATTGCCGAAGACAGCGATTTGACGGATCGTTTCGTTGACGGGTCCTATAATGCGATCGAGTATCATGGTGGCGTGTACGGGTTGCCGCTATCAAGCTATCAATACTATTTAGTGATTAATAAAGCGTTATTTGAAGAGCATGGGGTGGAAGTGCCGACAACGTATGACGAACTTGTAACCGCTGTCAATCAGTTTACCGAAGCAGGGCTGATTCCATTTGCGGCGAACAACCATAGCGCCCGTTATATGATGCTTACCTGGCTGGCGCAAAAAACAACGTTAGACACCTTGATTACAAATGTAACCGGTGAAGTGCCGTTTGGAGATGAACTGCTTCAGGCGGCAGAAAAGGCGGCGGAGCTGCAAAGACTCGGTGCTTTCCCGGAAGGAAAAGAGACATTGTCCACGCTTCAATCCTTAGAACTATTCAATTCAGAGCGTTCGCCGATGATGTATCAGCATAGCTGGACTGTCGGAAGCATTGCGCCGGAATTAATCGACCAGGTGGAGGTCATTCCATTTCCACTTGCGGACAGTGAGGCAGAGCCGACTGTTATTGCCGGCACAGGGTTCTTCGCCTTTATGAGCCAGAAGGCGTATGACGATCCGGAAAAACGGGAAGCCGCGTGGGAGCTGTTGAAGGAACTGACTGGTCCTCAAGTTGGAAAGGACTTTATTGAAATCGCCGGAAACCTGACACCGGTTGCCGTCGAACATGATCGTGACAAGGCGAGTCCGGTTATGAACGAAGTGCTCGACATGGCCGCAACAAGTGAGAAAGTAATCCCGTCTCTCGATGAACAGCTGACATCACAGGAAGTGGCGGACAATTACTGGGATTTAACAGATCAATTATCACTCCAGGCGATTTCTCCGGAGGACTATGTCGACGCCTTCAATCAGATGATTCAAGAGTACCCGAATACGCAATACGAATAACGTCGAACGGAGGGGAGGAGATGTCCTTCCTTCCTACTTTATAAGGAGGAAGAAGATGGTTAAGCCAAAGCCCTGGGTCTTGATACTTTTTGCATTGCCAACGGTCTTATTTTACTGGTATTTCTTTATCAGCCCTTTAGGAAGCACGATTTATAACAGTTTCTTTGAATGGAACGGCCTGTCTGATAAGACGTTTATTTTTTTGGAAAACTACATTGCCCTTGCCCAGGATAAAATTTTTTACCGGGCGCTGCTTAATACCTTTTATTGGGTGTTTCTCGTTCTGTTGATTCAAATTCCGGTTGGCTTTCTGCTCGCCTATTTTCTTTATACGAAAGTGGCCGGCTTTAAGTTTTTGCGGACGGTCTATTTTTTCCCGGTTGTTACGTCGACCGTGGCGATTGCGCTCGTTTTTTCCTTTATTTATGAGCCGACCTTCGGCATTTTAAACACGATCCTTCATCAGGTGGGGCTTGGCAATCTGGCGACGGCTTGGCTTTCGAATCCCGCCACTGCAATGACCGCGGTCTCCGTGCCTTTTATCTGGTCTTACATTGGTTTGACGATGGTGATTATTTATTCGGGCCTGCAGTCGATGCCGGAGGAAATGCTTGAAGCGGCAGAACTGGATGGAGTCAACTTCTTTCAAAGAATTTATTATATTATTTTGCCTTCGATTAAAAGCGTGATGGTCGTCAGTCTCGTATTAGGGATTTCCTATGCCTTTAAACAATTCGACTATGTTCTTCTGTTGACAAACGGCGGGCCGATTCACCGTACGGAAGTAACCGGGACCTATATGTACAATCAAGGCTTCCAGAACATGAATTATGGGTTCGGGAATGCGATTGCCGTCACGATGACGGTCATCGTGCTGATTATCTCTTTCAGTATTAATAAAGCGATGACATCGAAGGACTAGGAGGGATTATGTGAATACAGAAGGCCAGCTTCAGGAACGTTCAATACCCGTTACCAGTACAGGTACGAAAAAGCGAGCGAAACTCACTTTGTTTCAAGTCATTAAATATTTCTTTGTCTGGGGCTATGCCGCGCTTACCGTCGGACTGTTTGTCTGGGTGACGCTGACAGCTTTTAAATCAAACCGCGAAATCTTCGCTGATCCGTTTGGTCTGCCAAGTTCATTCAACTTTGAAAACTTCGTAAACGCCTGGAATTCGGCTAATATGTCGAGCTACTTTTTGAACAGTTTAATTGTTGCCGCCTCAACAGTCATTCTTTGCATTGTTTTAGGCTCGACGGTGTCCTTCGTGATCGCCCGCTTTCAATTTCGCGGAAACATGCTGTTATACGCCCTGTTTATCATCGGGGTAACGATCCCGCTCCAATCCTTGCTTTTGCCGATCTTCTTTAAAATGCAAAGCTTAGGATTGCGTAATACGTTGTTGAGCTTAATCATCGTCTACACGGCGTTAAACCTTCCGAAAGCCGTTTTTATTTTAGTCGGCTTTATGAAAAGCATACCGAAAGAATTAGAAGAAGCGGCGATTATCGATGGCTGTAATTACTGGAAAATGTTCTATAAGGTGATCATGCCGATTAGTAAGCCCGGTATTTCGACGGTAGGTATTTTAGTGTTTATCGCCGCCTGGAATGAATACGTCTTTGCGACCATTTTAGTTTCGGCCGATGTCGCGAGAACCCTGCCGCTCGGTCTGGCTAATTTCCAAACCTCCTATGCGAGCAATTACGGTTTAATTGCCGCGGGGGTGCTGATTTCAGTCATTCCGGTCATCATCGTCTACATGATTTTGCAGGAGCAAATCATTAAAGGGATGACAGCCGGAGCGGTCAAGGGCTAGTTGACCATTCGAATAATGAAGGAGAGGATTATATGTTAAACGTTGCCATTATAGGACTGGGAGCCATTTCGCCGTCCCATATTGAAGGGTATAAGCAATTTTCAGATCGCTGTCGGATTGTCGCCCTCTGTGATCTTGATCCGGAGAAAGCGAAGCAGAGAGCAGCCGAATTTAACTTGCAGGCAGAGGTGTATCAGGAATACGAAGAAATTGTTAAGCGGTCCGATATTGACCTCGTATCCGTGTGCACACCGCCGTTCACTCACGCGCAAATCGCGATTGACTTATTAAACTCAGGCAAGCACGTCCTTGTCGAAAAACCGATGGCCTCTTCTCTTGAGGAATGCGACGCGATGAACGAAGCGGCAGAACGAAACAAGAGAATTTTATCGGTCGTCGCACAAAATCGCTTCCGCACGCCGATGATGAAGCTGAAGCACGTGCTGGAAACCGGACTGATGGGGCCAATTGTTCATACACAGGTCGATTCTTTCTGGTGGAGAGGGCACAGCTACTATGATCTCTGGTGGAGAGGGACGTGGGAAAAGGAAGGTGGAGGCTGCACATTGAATCACGCCGTCCATCATATTGATATTTTTCTTTGGATGAATGGAATGCCGGCCGAGATTACAGCCGTCGCCAGCAATACGTCACATGACAATGCCGAAGTCGAGGACTTGTCGATCGCGATCGGCCGTTATGACAATGGCAGCCTGGCGCAAATTACGAGTTCGGTCGTTCACCACGGCGAAGAGCAGCAATTGATTTTTCAAGGCAAGCACGCCCGTGTCTCTGCCCCCTGGAAAGTAAAGGCGTCACAGTCGAAGCAAAATGGCTTTCCCGAGACCGACCCGGCATTGGAGGGAAAACTTCAGGACGTCTACGATCAACAGCCGGAGGTCGAGCATGAAGGGCATGCCGGACAAATCGATGATGTCATCCTGGCGATTGAAGGCAAAAAGGCCGTGCTCGTCGATGGGGTTCAGGGGCGGCAAACGCTTGAATTCATCTCAGCGATTTATCAGGCTTCAAGCTTAGGACAGTCTGTCAAGCTGCCATTAGATAAAGAAAGTCCGTTTTATACGCGCGAAGGAATTATGCAACATGCCACCCACTTTTACGAAAAGACAACAAGTATTCAAAACTTCACCGATAACAAGATTACGACAGGCGGCAATTATTCTGGCAATCAATAAGGCTGAGGGAGTGAGCATAGTGAACAGGAAAGACGGAATGAATTATGCCCCGAAAGGAAAAGTGAACAAAGTCGTGGAGAGCGGTCGCTTTCCTTTCGCGGCAATCGGGCTTGATCACGGGCATATTAACGGAATGTGCAATGGGTTAATAGAAGCGGGAGCGGATTTAGTCGCTGTCTACGATCCTGATCCGCAAAAGGTGCAAGCCTTTTGTGAAGCGTTTCCTGGGGTAAGAGCGGCGGACTCGGAGCAGGACATTTTGCTTGATCCGGCGATTCAGCTTGTCGCCTGCGCCAGCATACCAGCGAAGCGCGGGGAGATGGGCGTAAAGGTGCTGGAGCACGGAAAACATTATTTTGTAGATAAACCGGCATTTACGAAGCTCGATCAGCTCGAAAAGGCAAGGGAAAAAACAAAGGAAACCGGCTTGAAATGGGGCATTTATTACAGCGAACGACTTCATGTCGAAAGTGCGGTGTTTGCTGGACAGCTGATTGAGGAAGGGGCGATTGGCCGCGTCGTGCAGGTGATTGGAACCGGGCCGCATCGCGCCAGCGCAGAAAGCCGGCCGGAGTGGTTCTTTGATCCGGAAAGCTACGGCGGGATTCTCTGTGATATCGGAAGTCATCAAATTGAACAGTTCCTTCACTACACCGGGGCGAAGGACGCGAAAGTGCTGCATAGCAAAGTCGCCAATTACCATTATAAGCAGTATCCGCAATTTGAAGACTTTGGCGACGCGACACTTGTCGCCGACAATGGAGCCACGTTTTATTTTCGCGTGGATTGGCTGACGCCGGATGGTCTTGGTACATGGGGAGATGGTCGCGCGATTTTGTTAGGAACAGAAGGATATATCGAGATTCGC
Source organism: Halalkalibacter oceani (assembly GCF_040544555.1). NCBI lineage: Bacteria > Bacillati > Bacillota > Bacilli > Caryophanales > Bacillaceae > Halalkalibacter > Halalkalibacter oceani. The sequence continues at coordinate 81,973 of NZ_JBEPKD010000004.1, read as the reverse complement.
AAGTATCTGGACGTCGGCCGCGATTCTTCCTCGGATCATTTATATTTGGTCAATCAGGAAGGAGAGAAGCATTTTGCGCTTTCCGGAAAGGTTGGCTATCCGTTTTTCGGTCAGTTCATTCTCGACTGTCTGAATGGAACGGAAAAGGCGATGACCCAGGAACATGCCTTTAAAGCGGCTGAATTATGTATTATTGCCCAGGAGCAAGCAATCAAAGTCGAAGGAGCAAAAACGCCGGCGAACTAAACAGGGAAGGAGAGGGAACAGTGTTCGAGATGGAAGGCATTCACCATGTCAGTCTTTCAATTACGGATATTCACGAAGCACGGCAGTTTTACAGCACGATTCTTGGGCTTGCCGAAATCGAACGCCCGGATTTTGGCTTTCCCGGAATATGGTATCAAGTTGGTGAGCAGCAGCTTCATTTAACGGTTCATCCAGCATCTGATACGCTGCGCCCTAAAAGCGTCGTGGAAACGAAGGCGGGCCATTTTGCGATCAGGGTGAAAGATTATGATCAAACGCTTCGTTACTTGAAGCAGTCCGGCGTCCAGCTTGTGGAAAAGCCGGAAAGCAAAAGCGGCTTCGCACAAATTTTCTGTCTTGACCCCGACAATAATGTCATTGAATTGAATGTCGATCAAGCTGATTTGCAGCGATGATCGAGGGTGTGCAGGGATCTTTATAAGATGAGAAGAAATTAGCGAATGAGGTGTTGGGATGAAGGCGTTTATGGATGACGATTTTTTATTGGAAACAGTAACGGCCAAAGCTTTGTATCACACCTATGCGAAGAAAATGCCGATTATTGATTACCATTGCCATCTGTCAGCGAAAGAAATTGCGGAAAACAGACAATTTTCGACATTAACCGAAGTATGGCTCGGTGATGATCATTATAAATGGAGAGCATTGCGGGCCAATGGCATTCCGGAGCATTACATCACCGGGCAAAGCAGTGAAAAAGAAAAATTTATGAAATGGGCTGACACGATTCCCGCTCTTATCGGGAATCCGCTCTATCATTGGACCCATCTTGAGCTTCAACGCTGCTTCGGAATAGAAGAAATCCTTACTCCTGAAACAGCGGAGGCGATTTGGAATGAAGGCAATCAACAATTGCAGACGGAGCGATTCAAAGCAAAGGAAGTGATCAAGCGCTTTCGCGTGAAAGCGTTATGTACGACCGATGATCCAGTCGATTCGTTACAATACCATAAGCAATTGAAGGAAGATCAAAGCTTTGACGTAAAAGTTCTCCCCACCTTTCGCCCGGATGGGGCACTGGCGATTGAAAAGCCGGCTTTTTCGAGCTGGGTACACGAGCTGGAGCAGGCTGCCGCGATGACGATTCAATCGTTAGCTGATTTTAAAGCGGCTTTGGCAAAACGGATCGACTATTTTGATGAAGTAGGCTGTCGCTTATCCGATCATAGCCTTGAGTCTGCCTTTTTTAAACGCTTTACGGAAGAAGAGGTGGAAGCAGTCTTTCAACGCGCTTTAAGAAAAGAAGCAATCACGGAAGCGGAAGCGGTTCCCTATAAAACGGCGCTGATGATTTATTTAGGCGAGCTTTATGCCGAAAAAGGCTGGGCGATGCAATTTCATATTGGCGGCTTAAGGAACGCGAATACGAGAATGGTCGCCCAAGTCGGCCCGAATACGGGCTTTGACTCGATTGCTGATTTCACCTATGCCGGCGAGCTGGCTCATTTACTGGACGAACTGGAAAAGAAAAATCGTTTACCGAAGACGATCCTCTATTGCCTGAACCCGCGCGACAATTATATGGTGGCGGCTCTCGCCGGCAATTTTCAAAGCGAAATCCCAGGCAAAATTCAATTCGGGACGGCATGGTGGTTTAATGATCAGCGTGATGGAATGGAAGAGCAAATCAAAACATTGGCGAACGTCGGGATTTTAGCGAATTTTATTGGGATGCTTACCGACTCAAGAAGCCTGCTTTCGTACACAAGACATGAATATTTCAGAAGAATTCTTTGTAATCTGGTTGGCAGATGGGTTGAAAATGGCGAATACCCGGCACAACTGGATTACATCGGCCAAATCATTGAGAACATCAGTTACCGAAACATAGAGAGCTACTTAGGGCTGGAAATTGAAGAAGAAACGGAGCTGTTATAAACAAATGAGAATGGTATTCCGTTGGTTTGGCGAGGGAAATGACCTTATTCCATTAGACTATGTGAAGCAGATACCCGGCGTAGAAGGGATTGTCTGGGCATTGCATGATATTCCGGCCGGGGAAGCATGGCCGCTGGAACGAATAAAAGAAGTCAAAGAACAGGCAGACCGCTACGGCCTTCATCTCGATGTCGTGGAAAGCGTGAATGTGCATGAAGATATTAAACTCGGCCTGCCATCAAGAGACCAGTATATTGAAAACTATAAAACGACGATTCGCAGGCTGGCCGAAGTCGGGGTAAAGGTCATTTGCTATAATTTTATGCCGGTCTTTGATTGGACACGTACAGATCTGTTTAAAGAACTGGAGGACGGTTCAACAGCGTTGTTTTTTGAACATGCGAAAATCAAGGATCTCGATCCGCTGGAATTAGTGGACAAAATCGCTGGCAATTCCACTTTGACGATGCCGGGCTGGGAGCCTGAGCGGCTGAAATATTTATCAACGCTATTCGAGCAATATCAGGAAGTATCGGAGGAAGATCTTTGGCAGCATCTTCGTTACTTTTTGGAGCAGATCATCCCAGTAGCTGAGGAACACAATATCAAAATGGCGATTCACCCGGATGACCCGCCGTTTTCCGTGTTCGGGTTGCCGAGAATCATCGTCAACAAACAGAGCATTGAGCGCTTTTTAACGCTCGTGGATCGTCCGGCTAATGGATTGACGCTTTGCAGCGGCTCATTGGGAGCGAACATCAACAATGACGTTGCTGAGATGGTTCGCGCCTTTGCTGATCGGATTCACTTTGCCCATATTCGTAATGTGAAAACTTATGAAAATGGTGATTTTATTGAAACCTCCCACCGCTCGGCTGACGGGACAGTCGATGTACTTAGCATTATGAAGGCCTATCATGATTGCGGCTTTACCGGGTACGCAAGGCCGGATCACGGCCGCCACATTTGGGGTGAAACTTGCAGACCGGGATACGGCTTATATGATCGCGGCCTCGGCATCATGTACTTGTGGGGGATTTGGGATATGCTGGAGCGATTGAAAAAGGAGGGCAGCCATGCTGACGGTCAATAGCAATTTACAAGGAAAAGTGGCGGTGATTACCGGAGGAAGCGGCGTATTATGCGGGGCGATGGCGAAGGAATTAGGCAGACAAGGTGTCAAAGTCGCGATCTTAAATCGTCAGCTGGAAAAAGGGAAAGCGGTTGAGCAGGTGATACGGGAAAATGGCGGAACAGCGCTTGCTGTTTCATGTGATGTGCTTGATCTGGAAAGTGTGAAAAAGGCCGAGGCGCTTATTTCCGCCCAGCTTGGAGAATGCGATATTTTAATCAATGGAGCCGGAGGAAATCACCCGGACGGCTCGACGACGAATGAAACGTTAAAGGCAGACGATCTCGCTCATCCGGAAGTAAAAACATTTTTTGATTTGACACCGGAAGGCTTCCAATTTGTTTTCAACTTGAATTTAATCGGGACGATTATCCCGACTCAGGTTTTTGCTGAAACGATGATCAACAAATCAGGGAAAACGATTATTAACATGTCTTCAATGAGTTCGCCCTCACCGATGACAAAGGTTCCGGCGTATAGCGCGGCCAAGGCCGGTGTAGACAACGTAACAAAGTGGCTCGCCGTCCATATGGCGGAGATGGGGATACGGGTAAATGCCATTGCCCCCGGCTTTTTCCTGACAGAGCAAAATAAACGATTATTAACAAACGAAGATGGCTCATTAACCGAGCGATCACATAAAATAATCACTCACACGCCGATGCGGCGATTCGGCAAACCGGAGGATCTGCTGGGCACCTTGCTCTGGTTGGCCGATGAGAGCATGTCCGGCTTCGTCACCGGCATTACGGTCCCGGTAGACGGCGGTTTTTTAGCGTATTCCGGTGTATAGCGGACAACGACAAAGACCCGATAAAGGAGCAGGCTTCCGGGCCGGCGCTCTGCTTTATCGGGTCTTTTTTATAAGCTGATGCGGTGGGCATCTGTACGTGACATGCCTGTCTGAATGCCCATTTTCAAGCCACTTTCCAGCTCCACACAAAAACCGCTGCGCGTTTTTTACATAAGAAAGTATTTGCGGGATGATTCAGGGAAGGCGTCGGCTCCGCACGTTACGCGGATGACGGAAAGAACCCTGCTTTCCGTCATCTTTAAGTAATTGTAACGGCTCCACACGCCGCTTTTAAGAAAAACCGCGCAACGGTTTTTCTTAATTCGAGAAGCTCTCCTGTCCGATCGCGGCGGCGATTGTTTCGAGAGTGCTGACGTCTGTGACGTCAAAAGCAATTGGCTGGCGGCTGCGGACGACCATCATTCCGATTTCTTCTTCAGATGAATTCGTAATCGGAAACTTCAGCTCTCCATTACATTCCCATTTCAAGTCATCTTCAAAGTCGGAAGCGGCCACAAGCTTATGGTCAAGGTTTTCATACATATAAATCCCGACCCAATCTATGTATGGAACTTGTTCAACTAGACTTTCCACTGTTTTCTCAAAAATGGTGTTGAGGCTGGCGCGTTTGTAGACGTGAGCCATAATTTGCAAGGATGCAACATCTGTAGGTATTGACAACGGTAATCTCTCCTCTGCTTTCGATTCCTCTCCTATTTTAGCAGACAACGACCTTCTTTCGGTCTAGTAAGTTTAGGAAGTTGGAAAACGATGTGCTATAATGGGTGCGCATAAACTTGGACGGAGATGAGCGCAATGACGAACAAAGCATCAAAGCAGGAACAGCCAGTAAAAATCGAAGTGGGACAACGGTTTCCCCTCACAATAAAGCGGCTTGGCATCAACGGCGAAGGTGTCGGTTATTTTAAAAAACGGGTCGTGTTTGTCCCCGGTGCGCTGCCAGGCGAGGAAGTCGTGGCGGAAGTGACGAAAGTGCAGCCGCGCTTTGCCGAAGCAAAGGTCAAAAAGCTGCGCAAATCATCGCCGGACCGGGTTGCTCCTCCGTGTCCGATTTACGACTCCTGTGGCGGCTGTCAGCTTCAGCATATGGCCTACCCGGCAACATTGCGTGAAAAGCGTGACATCGTGAAGCAGGCATTCGAACGGTATACACGACTGAAGCCGGAAGAATTAAATGTGAAAGAAACGATCGGCATGGAAGATCCGTGGCACTATCGCAATAAAAGTCAGCTGCAAGTCGGCAAACAAAATGAAAAGGTCCTTGCCGGCCTGTACGGAATGAATTCGCACGAGCTGATTGATCTGACGGACTGTATGGTCCAACATCCGGCGACGAACAAGGTCACCGAGCAGGTCAAACAAATCCTGGAAGACTTGCACATTCCAATTTATAATGAGAAAAAACGAAAAGGAATCGTGCGTACAATCGTCACCCGCGTCGGCTTTGCGACAGGGCACATCCAGCTCGTGCTGATCACGACGCAGAAGGAGCTGCCAAAGCAAAAGCTGCTGCTTGATGAAATCACACGGCGAATCCCCGAAGTGACCTCGATTCTGCAAAACATCAATGGTCAGAAAACGTCGCTGATTTTCGGCGAGGAGACCGTCCATCTTGCCGGGGAAGAAGTCATCCAGGAAACGTTGGGCGATGTCTCCTTCGAGCTGTCAGCCCGGGCGTTTTTCCAGCTGAACCCCGAACAAACGGTCAAGCTGTACGACGAAGCAAAGAAAGCGGCCCAACTAAGCGGCACAGAAAAGGTCGTGGACGCCTACTGCGGTGTCGGCACGATCGGAATGTGGCTGGCCAAGGATGCCGGAGAAATCCGCGGCATGGATGTCATCGCCGATTCCATCGACAATGCCAACAAGAATGCCGAGAAAAACGGCCTCACCAACGCCCATTACGTCGTCGGCAAAGCGGAAAAATGGCTACCGAAGTGGGTCAAGGAAGGCTGGAAACCGGACGTCATCGTCGTCGACCCGCCAAGAACGGGCTGCGACGCCGCCTTACTGAAAACGATCATCGAAGTCAAGCCAAAGCGGCTCGTCTACGTCTCCTGTAACCCATCCACGCTCGCCAAGGATATAAACGAGCTGCTTAAGGCAGGATTTAAGGTGGAGTACGTTCAGCCGGTGGATATGTTTCCGCACACATCTCAGGTTGAAGTCGTAACACAGATTGTGTTGAAATAACTGAGTCCGGTACAAAACTAGTTTTGTCACAGAAATGACTTCATTCGATACAAGCCCGTTGTGAGAAACTCTCTCCACGGGCTTAAAACAATAGGGGAGGTTATGCTCATTGCTTAGAGGCTTGAAGCGGAACGGGTTTGGTAGAAAGAAAGCACTATATTTCTATGAGTAATAAACACCCCCTCTTACTGAGGCTCTACTCCTCGCCCCTATATAAAATTGAAATAATTGGGGGAAATGCCCTTCCTTTTTCATAACGGAGAGAGTGCTATGAGTATTTGTATACGCTCTTTTTTATCGGTATATCAACCTATTTCTCCATTTCTTCCTATCCTTTATAATGAAGATATGGATATAATTTCTTTTTCTGGAGGAGGGAGAAATGAAAGTAGTCGATACCTATACGCTCCGTCAGGCCATAAGCGACATCCAGGAGACGATCCATAAGCAGACTGACCAATTCACCAAACTCGAATTGACGATCCAGTCGTTCGTCTCGCTGAATTCCTCTTTTACAGGCCGGGCCGGGGAATCCATTCGTAGTTTCTACCAAGTTGCTCATCTACCATTTATCCAGTTTTTCAAGGACTTCTTGCAGAAGTACCAGCTGGCACTCCAGCAGATTGATCAAGAATTGCAAAGCCTTGAACCTTATTTGTATGAGTATATCCGCGAAGATTTTCTGGCAGGAGATGTCAAACAGGGCTTGCTGAACCTCGAGCGAACGGTCACCTCCCTGACCGACACGGCAAATGCGGTTCTTACGAGCGTCCAGGATATTCTATACCTTCCCCCGCTTTCGGATGACCATGTCCTTCAGGGCATTCATGAGGCGAGGATCGAAACCGACACGACGATCGAGCAGGTATACAGGTTTGACCATAAACATACGGAAGCTTTAAACTTAATACAGACAGACATTCAAACGCTGACAACCTACATAAACGATATCTCCCAAATGTTCAGAACAGGTCAGCTACGTGTTTCCTCCTTTACACCAGGTCAGCTGACCTACCGCACCTCGCACCTGTGGCTACAGACACAGATAAGCGAATCCGTTTCAGATCAGGAGACTCCTTCAAGTCCATCCACCTGGCGGGAAGCAGGATCAGCTATCCTTGATTTTCTGCCATTTGTCGGTAACATCAAGGCCGGCGTGGAAGCCTTAACCGGAAAGGATGCCATCACAGGACGTCACCTAGAGGGCTGGGAAAGAGCACTCGCCGGCGCAGCCATTATCGGTGGTTCGATAGTGAAGGGTGTTTCGAGAGGGATTAAGGGTATAGATAATCGTGGTAGGTCGGGTAAACAAAGTAGGCTTAAAGAGATTGCAAATGATGATAAAGTATCTACTGCTTTAAGAGGTGAAATAAAGCGTGATATAAATGAAATAAAACTAGGAAAGAGAAAAAATATAAGAGTTCCACAAGGATATAATTTGGCACATAGACATGGTTATGAAGCAAGAAAAGGTTATGGATATGAATATAGTGACCTTCAAACCATAAGAAGTCATAGAACTCAGCATAAACATGATGGCTATGGAAAGAGGATAAAATAGAGGAGGTAACGTTATTGAGTAACAAAGAGATTGAAGTAGTTAGTAAACTCCCTATTTCAAAAAGGTATGAATACTTTATAAAGAAAGTAGCTGACTTTGAGGAAGTTTGGGGATTGTTCGATGAAGGGTGGGCAATCTCAGAAGATGATAATGGAAATCCTCTAATGCCCTTTTGGCCGAAAAAAGAATTCGCAAATTTATGTGCAGTTGATGAATGGAAGAATTATAAAGCAGAACAGATAGAACTCGAGGACTTTTTGCAGGAATGGTTACCTGGTATGAAGGTAGATGGAATCAAACCTTCAATATTTTGGAATAATGTAGACTCTGCTGTATTAGATATTGATACATTAATCTTAGATTTAGAAGAGGAGTTAAAAAAATATTGATTTTTAAAAACCTTGATTGGCTACATGCCTTTCAAGGTTTCTTTTTTTTGAGGAAACTTAGTGCTGCACGAACGGCTTAATTAGTATTTGATAAGCCTTGCAAGCTTAGGTCGTGAGCAGCACTCAGATTTTCTTGTTCGTTATCTCCGTTTTAAATTGCTGCCCCTCTCTCATGTCTCATCTTTCATAAAAGCTCCTTTCATTATCATGAGTTGTTCCTCTATTGTTTGACCATACGAATATCCTTTAACGATCCTTTAACCTTTTTGCCGAAAGGTGGGCGCTATAATGAAGGAATATGAGGAAGGTCAGTTTGTTGCCTATGAGAGCAAGGTAGGAGGTTGTTAAGTTGAAGCGAAGTAAAAAAATCGTCCCTCTTTGGAGCAGCGGTAAAGGCATCTTATTTCTATTTATGGCTATATGCCTTGTGATAGGGTGTTTCACACAAGAAAGTCAGGCCCAGTCGATGGAAGGCCCCGATTATGCTCAGCATTGGGCGAAAGAAACGATTGTGCATTGGCTTGAGCAGGGGCTTGCAAACGGTTATCCGGACGGTTCTTTCAAACCAGATCAGCCTATAACCCGGGCGGAGTGGATGGTGTTCACGAATCGGGTGTTTGGATTTGAGACTGGCTCGACGGGTTCCTTTAGCGATGTTAAGGATGGAGATTGGTATGCGGAGGAAATTGGCAGGGCGGTTGCGGCCGGATATATTCAAGGATATGAAGATAACACTGTCAGACCGTTGAAGGAGGTCTCACGCCAGGAGACGGCAGTGATGATCCACAGGATTTTGGAGCTTGAGACAAGACCGGAGCAAGCCGGCACGTACGTTGATGAGAAGAACATTGCCGAGTGGAGTCGAGGTGCAATCGGTGCATTAACGACGAAGCAGCTGATGGGAGGCTATCCAGACGGACGGTTTAGGCCGGAGCGTGAATTGACACGAGCGGAAGCCGTCGTGCTGCTGGATCAGGCCAAGACGACATGGGAGGCTTCTCAGGATATCAAGCTGGACGATGACGGAGAAACATTCGGTCCGGAAAGAGGCACGGAGCGAATTGGCGGAGATGTGATCGTAAGCGCTCAGGATACGACACTGCAAAACCTGATCGTAGAAGGAGACTTGATTATTGACAAGTCGGTCGGAGAAGGGGATGTCGATCTGCAAAATGTGAAAGTGCAAGGGACGATGCAGCTGCACGGGGGCGGAAGCGACAGCATCCGACTGAAGGACAGTACAGTACGGTTGCTTGTCATTGATAAAGAGGATGGAACGGTTCGTGTGGTGGCGATCGGAGAGACGGCGATATCGGAAACGGAGGTCTATTCTTCGGCCAATCTGGAAGCAGCGGAAGGTATGACGGGAGATGGCTTTCAGTACGTCACAATGGACGGAGGTCACCTCGAGCTGCGGGTAGTTCGGGCAGTGATCGAACAGCTGCAGGTGACCGGAAATGTCAAGGATTCCTATCTATACTTGGTGGAAAATGGGGAAATCATCGAGCTGGTCAATAATGGTGAGTTGCAAGTTATCACTATGGGGAACAATGATGACCGTGATCGTGGCGGTTCAGGCTCAGGTTCAGGCTCTGGTTCTGGTTCGAAACCAGCCCCTATCGAAGCTGATTATATGGAGCTGACAACGGATCCGGAAACCGTCGTGGCAGGTGAGGACATTTCCGTGGAGTTTGCGGTCTATCGTTCGGATGGTACTTTGGATACAGCGTTTGATGGGGAAAAAGAGGTTACGGTAAGTGGATATACTTCTGCGCCGGATGGGACAGTCGGTACTTTTGCAGGGACGACGTTGTCTGGGGCGTCGGTCACCGCAACCCTTGTCTTTCATGATGGAAGAGCATCGGGGAATCTAAGCTTGCATCATGCCGCCGAGCAGACGATTCAGCTGGAGGTGTCCGGAGTCGGGGTGGATACGTTCACCATGACCCCTGAACCGGCTGCGGTGGATCGGTTGATCCTGGTGCAGGAGCCGAGTACCTTAGTTACGGAGAATGTCGTATTCGACGACCAGCCGATCATTCAAGTGGTGGACGAGTATGGTAATCCGTTAACAAGTCTAAATACCGGAACCGTTCAGGTTGAAGTGCAAGACAGCGATACAACAGAGTTCAGTTTGAAGGGGAATGTGACGGCGGCAATTGAGGACGGCATGGCTGCCTTTGATGACCTGGCACTGCTAGGTGAAGGAACTGGAGCCATTCTCCGTTTCACAACGGATATTACTGAAGTGACAACTCCGCTCTTGAGTCGTCCAATCGAAGTTCGAGTCTTTGCGGGAGGAGATGGATCAAGTGAGGCGCCATTTTTAATTGAAAGTCCGGTACATCTCGCCAATATGAGCAAGGATTTAACGGCGCATTACAAACTGAATGCAGACATCAAGCTGTCCAAGGATCTAAGCTTTTATGAGGATGCCGGGGGCTGGGTTCCGATTGGAACAACTACGGAACCTTTTCAAGGAATATTCGATGGCAACGGACACACGATATCGGACCTAAGGATTTCAAGGAATGCGGATCATCAGGGGCTTTTTGGATACGTGAATGATGGAGAAATCAAAAATATTCACTTGGAGAATGCAGAGGTTTGGTCGGATGCAAGTGACAATGCTGGTGCCCTTGCAGGGACAATTAGCACTGGCGTCACAGTATCCAATGTGTCGGCATCGGGGACTGTGGTAGGAAATGGGTTAATTGGAGGACTTATAGGGAGTACTTCTGGAACGGTCATCCGCTCCCATTTCGTCTCTACGGATAAAGTGCAAGGCAACCAGTACGTCGGAGGGCTCGTAGGGGTCAGTAACGGGGACATCTCCGAGAGCTATGCCGATGTCAACGTAATGGGCTGGAATTCAGTTGGTGGGCTTGTCGGATACAACCTTGGGTCGGTCTCCCGCTCTTATGTGTCCTCATCGGGTACAGTGGAAGGCGATGCCAGGATCGGTGGTCTCATCGGGCATAACTTCGAAGAGGTTTCCCAAAGCTTTGCCAACATATCGGTAAAGGGTAGAACTGTGGTTGGAGGACTCGTTGGCTATAACGACGAAGTCAACGGGGTTGTTGAGAGTTACGCAGCAGGTGTGGTCACAGCATCTGAATCTCTTGCTGGCGGACTTGTTGGAGGAGGTGAAGCAGTTATAAATTCGTATTACTATCAAGAGCCGGAGAATGGAATAGGAACTAAAGTGGAGACAGAAGCTGCGATGAAAAACCATAAAACTTATACTGATTGGAAGTTTCTCGGATATGACGAAGTCACCATCGATGATGCCGTATGGGAAATTGATGAAGGTGTTTCATTTCCGACCTTGATCTGGCGCGATTGAGTTGGAATAAGTTCCGTATTCAGTATGCTTAAAAAAGGGGTTTTTTAAAGCTTTGTTGCAGCCTGTTGTGCTCCTTATGAGATAGACGGATGTTATCATGACTTGCTGCGATAACTCATATTGTTCGGACTCTTGACGAGAGGGTTGACCCGATCCGAGGCTATCAGCCTCGGATCTTTTTTAACCTTTCTTTAACCAAATTGGGAGGTAGGCGGTGATAAGATTATTCAGATAAGGTGTTATCAAATAAAACATTTGTAATCTGGGAGGTGGCTATGCAATTGAAAAAGCTAAGTTTGGTTGTCTGGCTCGTTTTGACTCTGTGCCTCGCAGCGGGAGACATCGCGCCTGCGGTTCAGGCCAATCCGGCGGAAGGGGGCGATTATGCCGGCCATTGGGCAAATGAAACGATTGAAAAATGGATGAATATGAACATGCTGAATGGTTTTCCTGACGGATCCATTCGTCCGGATCAGTCGGTCACGCGTGCCGAGTTTATCGTTTTGGTCAATCGCGCGTTCGGATTTTCGGCAGGCGCGGCGATCCCCTTTCATGACGTGGATGAGAACGACTGGTACGCTCCCGCGGTGGCATCTGCAGTTCAAGGAGGATACATATCAGGGTATCGAGATGAGTCATTCCGTCCGTTGCGGGAAGTGAGCCGGGCGGAAGCGGCGCAGATGATGAAAAATATTTTAGCGCTTGATCCCGATCCGGCAGCGGCGGCTACCTTCGTTGACGAAACAGCGATCGCGGAATGGAGCCGCGGTGCGATTGGCGCCGTCAAGGCGAACAGTATTATGAGCGGCTATCCAGACGGACAGTTTCAACCGGAACGTTCGCTGACCCGGGCAGAAGCGATTGTACTGCTAGATCAGGCGCTTGAAGTGAGGGAGGACTCTGATCCGGAAAAGGAAGCAGAGCATGTGATCATTGACGAGGAAGGCGACACACTTGGTCCGGAAGACGGCAGTTTACACTGGATTGCCGGCGATGTGACCGTGACCGCATCAAATGTAACATTGCAAAATGTCATTATTGAGGGCGACCTGGTCATTGCGAAAGAAGTCGGCGAAGGAGATGTTAATCTACACAGAGTAGAGGTGCGCAGCACGATGGAGGTGCACGGCGGAGGAAGTGAAAGTATTCATCTGAACGACAGTGTCGTCCTCCGGCTCGTTATCGACAAAGAAAACGGCGCGGTACGTATTGTCGCTTCTGGAAATACGTCCGTCACAGAAACGATCGTCTTTTCGGATGTCCAGATGGAGGTAACGGACAATGCCGACGGGGAAGGTTTTCAAAACGTCATGCTGAATGGCAGCGAAATGGAGATGAGCATCGTCCGTGCGGTCATCGACCTGCTTTATGTGACGGAAGAAGTGACGGATTCGACATTGTACCTGCTAGACGATGCCCGCATCATCGACTTGATCAATGAAGGACGGATTGAAATGATCGAACCCGGAAGCGGAAACCAGGGCGGAGGAACCGACAGGGGCAGTGGTGGATCTGGTGGTGGCTCCGGTGGGCCTCCAATATCCGATGGGAAAGACGCAAACTATATGAAAGTAGCGGTTTCTGATCCTACCGCTTCAGCGGGGACCCCTGTCGATGTAACTGTCGAGGTCTATCGGTCCGATGACGAACGGGATAGGGATTTTAATGGCGATTATACCGTAACCTTGAGCGGATACAGCTTCGCTCCCGATGGAACTGCGGGTTTCTTCGCCGGCGAGAAGCTGGAAGGCGCGGCGACGGACGCCATATTGCGCTTCACGGACGGGAAGGCAAGTGGCGAGTTAATTTTGCACCATGCCGCCTTGCAACCTATCGAGGTTCGTATCGACGGCGGTGCGGCGATCATCTCCGATACGATGACGGTGGAACCCCAATACGGCATGTTGGCGGAACTCCATTTCAACGCCCCTGTGGCGAGTGTAGTGGAAGAAACGGCTTTTGCCGTATCGGTGAGCGTCACCGATACATTTGGCAATCGGATACCGGAGTCGGTATCCGTGACGGTGGAGGTGTCCGATGCGGGCACCGGCCCGAGTGAACTCGTTGGCGGAACGGCTACGGTCGTTACGACAGACGGTGTGGCCACCTTCGATCATCTCATTCTTAGAGGCATCGGTGAAGGCGTGAGACTACGGTTTCAAGCTGACACAGTGGAGTTGATCAGCGATCCGATTACCGTAGACAATCTGTTTGAAACGGGAGAGGGGACGGCAGAGACTCCGTTTGAAGTGGCGAATTTCGAGCAATTAACCAGCATTCGCAAAAAACTGGACGCTCACTTCGTGCTAACCGACAATATTGAACTGCCTGCGACGGACGGTGGCGAAATTCGTTGCGACGATTTTGCGGATGTGGAGTGGTGCCTGTCGTATAAGGAAAACGGGGGTTGGGAGCCAATTGGTACGGACGGGAACCCGTTTACCGGAACGTTCGACGGCGGCGACCATACGATTGCCAATCTGACCATCAACAGGGCTGAGGATAACCAAGGGATGTTCGGCCATGTACAAGGAGGACATATCCAGAATGTGGTTCTGGACAACGCGTACGTCGACACAACGACAGACGATGATCCTGAGGGGAAAATGTTTGTCGGTTTGCTCGTTGGAAAATTGGACGGCAATGGGAGCGTCACGAACGCGACGGTCTCCGGTGAAGTGTCCGGTCGTGGCATCGTCGGGGGGCTGCTTGGATTTCTAGACGGAGGTAGTACGGTCACTGACTCCAGTTCGGACGTCACCGTGTTTGGATACACGGATGGCTCACGCTCGGGAGGACTGATCGGAGAGAACTTTGGAACGGTTGCCGATTCCAACGCAACCGGCAACGTGACGGGCGGTTATAATACCGGTGGTCTCATCGGGTACAACAGGGACTCCGCGACCGTCATCCGCACGTACGCGACGGGTGATGTAGAGGTGCCCGGGATAAATCGAGACAATGGCGGCCTGATCGGCACAAACGCTGGTACGGTAGTGCTATCTTTCGCCACGGGCACCATCTCCAGCGGGTCTAATTCCGGCGGTCTGATCGGATGGAATACCGGGAACGTTGCCCATGTCTACGCCACGGGCGACGTGAACGCCACAAATTTCCCTGCTGGTCTCATTTCGGGTAACCCTAGCAGCGGAAACTTTGCCTACGGGTATGCAACGGGGAACGTGAATGGCGACTTAGAGCCCGCCGGTCTGGTTTCCACCGAGTCCGGGGTGTCCGTATACTCCTACCACAACGGTCCCGACAACGCTATCGGCAACCTGAGAACAGACACGGAATTGATGCAACGTTCCACGTATGAGCATTGGCCGTTCGCCGGCGACGACGATTTGGATGGAGAGCCGGTCTGGATCATCAACGACGGTGTCGGGCTGCCGCAATTGTACTGGACGTATGAAGCGCCGGGAGCAGATGAAGGGCTTGAGCTGACGGCAATCACTGGGTCTACCGAGTCGCTCAACCTGAACATGACGGACAACACCACAGCCGCTATCACGTTGACGGGCGAATGGAGTGACGGCACCACCGACGAGGATGTAACGTCGCTAGCGATGTGGCACTCCCGAGATTCCGGAATCGCCACGGTAGAGAATGGTCAGGTTAGGGCTGTCAGTGCAGGAGATACGGTTATCATAGCTGTCTTGGGTGATCAGGTTATCAAGATTGACTTAACTGTAGAATGAATGACGGAGACTGGGTTACGGCTAAGGTTTTGATGGGAAATATGGCAGTGTTTCAGTTCTGTGCAACGTACTAACCTAAGAATCGTTTTGGTAATGGTTAAAATCTGGCGCAGGCTTCGCACACTGCTTCGGAGCTTGAAACAAAAGGTAAACCAGCCTTTTGTTTCAAGTTTTTTCGCTTTTTAGATATACGAGCTCAATAAATCTCCCAGACATTAGAGACAGCCATGCCACCGTTCATGCAGAGGAGGGGGCTTCGTTCGTGGCACGAAGAGAATTGCCGATAAGCTATTGAACATACGTCGACATGAAGCACCCGTGGAATAAAACAGCAAGGACGTTTGCCGTACTGCCAAGGAGCCGGAAAGGGAATCCGTATGATAAGATGGATTCCTTTTTTGGCTCTTTTTTTCATGCGTTTGGTGCGATGCATCACTTAGTGGTGAAAGACCGTAACTAGCTGGTTGCCAGAATAACAATAGTCGTAAATGCCAGGTGGCCGATCTATCCGTCTTGCTTGTCCATCTCAAACTTATACAAGATCCTTTAACGAAGCTTTAACCATTTTTCTCCTTTTACAATGATAGAATGACTGATAGCTTGATAGAAAAGGAGAGAAGATGGATGACTCGAAAAAAGAGGCGGTTGATCTCCCTACTCTTGATCCTTGCCTTAATGGCGCAAATGTTGCCCATTACAATGGTGAGTGCGACTGAGGGACCATACATTGAGGGAGACTTTCAGTATTATGTGAATGATGATGGCGACGTGATGCTGAGCAACTATTTCGGTGAGAGGGGCATTGATCTGGAGCTGCCTGCGGAACTGGGCGGGCAGCCGCTGAAGATCATTGCCAGCGGAGTGTTAGATAGAAGGGAATTGACCGCAGTAAGCATACCAGATTCTGTAGAGCGGATTGTTATGGGTGCTTTTTCCAACAATCGTTTGACGACGGTGACGATTCCGGCAAGCGTGACGGACATTGGCAATCAGGCTTTTCATAATAACGAGCTGAGCACAGTAGTGGTGCATAATGACAGCGTGACGTTCGGAGATGGTGTGTTTGAGGGCAACGCTTCGGACTTGACTTTAATCGGTGATGTGGGATCAACCACAGAAGCTTATGCCGATGAGCACGGCTATGCTTTCATGAGCATTGCCCACTATTTGGGTTACGGCTTTGAGTATGAAGGGAACGGAGATGGCACGGCGACGATCACGGGATGGGATGAAACAGGTTTTGGTCCTGTCCCTGATCCATTGATCATACCGGCTGAGTTGTCAATCCCTGATGAAGCGGAAACGTTGACCGTGACGGGAGTTGGTGAAGAAGCCTTTCGTGGTAAAGGGCTTACGGAGGTGACCATTTCTCATAGCGTGACAACGATTGGAGCACATGCTTTTCTGGGTAACAACCTGACGGAGCTCGTGATCCCAGAAAGTGTTGTGGAGATTGGCCGGAACGCGTTCTCAGAAAATGATCTCAGCGAAGTGGTGATTCGTCATGACAGCGTGACGTTCGGAGATAATGTGTTTGCGAACAATGCTGCTGAGCTGACCTTGATCGGCGGATCAACCGTACAGGCTTATGCTGATGGGTATGGTTACCACTTTATCGACATTGATGGCTCAGGCTT
Organism: Halalkalibacter oceani; assembly: GCF_040544555.1. Lineage (NCBI taxonomy): Bacteria > Bacillati > Bacillota > Bacilli > Caryophanales > Bacillaceae > Halalkalibacter > Halalkalibacter oceani. The sequence goes on along the minus strand of NZ_JBEPKD010000004.1, from coordinate 65,055 downwards.
TCAATATGACGACCACGGTGACGGGACAGCAACGATCACGGGATGGGATGAGGCTGTCTATGGCGCCGTGCCTGATCCGTTGTTCATCCCGGATAGCGTCGGTGAGGACTTGACTGTCACAACGATTGGGGCGAATGCCTTTCGTGATCGTAGTCTAACGGATGTAACCATCCCCGACGAGGTCACGGAGATTGCCGAAGCTGCTTTTGCGGATAACGCTTTAAGTGATGTGACTTTTTCGGCAGCGTTGGAAGTCATCGGGTCGCAAGCGTTTATGGGAAACAAGCTGGAAGTGCTGAATATTCCTGCAAGTGTTACAGAGATTGGTGCTGAAGCTTTTGCCAATAACGAGCTGACGGAAGTGGCGATTCCTAATCGTATTACGGAGATTGGTGATCGGGCTTTTCAGAATAACGGTTTAACTGAAATTGAGTTTCCCGAGGGGTTGGAAACGATTGGCGAGGAAGCCTTTCGGAATAATGACTTGGAGGATGTGGAATTCCCGGACAATCTAACGGAGATTGGTGCGCGGGCTTTTCGGGACAACAGTTTGTCTGAAGCTGCGTTTCCAGAGGATTTGGAAGTCATTGGTGAAGAAGCCTTTCGGAATAATGACTTGGTGGAAGTAACATTCCCGGACAATCTAACGACGATCGGGCGTTGGTCTTTTCAAGATAACCTGCTCACGGAAGTGACGCTTCCCGACAGCGTGACGACGATTGGAAACGGTGCTTTTGAAGCTAACAATCTGACCGAAGTGACGCTTCCTGCTGGTATTACGTCGATTGAGTCGAATGTTTTTTTTCGGAATAATCTTATAGCAGTCGATCTTCCAGAAGGTGTGCAAGCCATCGGCAACCAGTCATTTTTCGGCAATGCTCTGGCGAAAGTCGCTCTTCCGGATCATCTGGAGACCATCGGCAATCAAGCTTTTGCGGGAAATGCTCTCACCGAGGTGATCATCCCTGAAAACGTCACACAGATTGGCGACGGTGCTTTCCAAAACAACGACCTCACACAAGTGGTCATTTCCCCTGAAGATGTGGTGTTTGCAGCTTCCGGCAACATCTTTGCGGACAACACGGACGACCTGGCCTTAGTCGGTTATAGAGGATCGACGACGGAGGCGTATGCCGCGGAGCATGAGTATCGCTTTGTGGATATTCGGCTTTATTCGGGGCTGAGTTTTGAATATGAGATCAACGCCGATGATACGTTAACGATCACTGGATGGAATGAAGCCGATTATGGCCCTGTGCCGACGTCGCTGGTGATTCCGGAGATGATTGAGGGACGGACGGTCACTGCGATTGGGGAGGAAGCCTTCGAGGAAAAATCTCTGACGGAAGTGTCCCTTCCGGATACGCTGACGACAATTCGCGACTATGCGTTTTGGGGGAACAGGCTGACGGAGTTGACGCTTCCAGATGGGGTAACGTCGATTGGGAATTATGCGTTTACGGATAACCGCTTGGAGGAATTAACGCTTCCGAATACGCTCGCGGTGATCGGGAACAATGTGTTTGCGATGAACAATTTGGAGGAAGTGGTGATTCCCGACGGCGTGACTGCAATTGGGAACTGGGCTTTTGGTCAAAACGAACTGACGAGGATTGTCATTCCCGATAGTGTGACGACTATGGGGGCGTATGCTTTTCATGACAATAAGCTCACTGAGGTCGTGTTTGGGACGGGGCTAAACAGAATTGCCGACGAGGCTTTTTCTAGGAACCAGCTGACGTCCGTGGTCATTCCAGATGGGGTGACAGGCATCGGGCATTGGGCTTTTTATGACAATCGTCTTACGGAAATTGAATTCGGCGACGATGTGCTAACGATCGGAACGGAGGCTTTCATGGGGAATGCTCTGGAATCCTTGGATCTTCCAGATAGTGTGACGTCGATTGGCAACGGTGCTTTTGGGTATAACAACCTCACTAGCCTGGAAATCCCGGATAGTGTGACGTCGATTGGCAACGGCGCTTTTGAATATAATGACTTACGAACAGTCATTATTCATAACGACGAGGTTGATTTTTCCGGAAATGTATTCCCGAACAATGACCCTGATCTGACGTTAATCGGTTATGTAGACTCGACGACGGAAGGTTATGCTGCGGAGCGTGAGCATCATTTTGTGGATATTGTTCTTTATTTGGGTCTGGGCTTTGAATATGAGATCAATGCCGATGACACGCTGACGATCACCGGCTGGAACGAAGACGATTATGGCCCTGTGCCGACGTCGCTGGTGATTCCGGAAATGATCGAGGAACGGACGGTCACCGCGATTGGGGGTTCTGCCTTTCAAAATAACAATCTGACAGAGGTGATCATTCCAGACAGCGTGGTGGTTATAGGGAGCTCTGCCTTTCAGGGTAATAACCTGACAGAGGTGGTGTTGGGCACCGGTGTAGAGGTGATTGGGGACTCTGCCTTTCAGAATAACAATCTGACAGAGGTGATCATTCCAGACAATGTGACGGAGATAGGGACTGGCGCTTTTTGGAATAACAGCCTGACAGAGGTGGTGTTGGGCGCCGGTGTGGAGACGATTGGGGACTCTGCCTTTCAGAATAACACTCTGACGGACGTGATCATCCCAGACAGCGTGGTGGTTATAGGGTCTGGCGCCTTTGTGACTAACACCCTGACAGAGGTGGAGCTGGGCACCGGTGTGCAGACAATTGGGAACTCTGCCTTTGCGTTTAACGCTCTGACGGACGTGATCATCCCAGACAATGTGACGGAGATAGGGTCTGGTGCCTTTGCGAATAACAACCTGACAGAGGTGGAGCTGGGCACCGGTGTGGAGACAATTGGGAGCACTGCCTTTCAGAATAACGATCTGACGGAGGTGATCATCCCAGACAATGTGACGGAGATAGTGGCTTTTGCCTTTAGGAATAACAACCTGACAGAGGTGATCATTCACAATCTTGATGTTGCGTTCGGCAACGACGTGTTTGAGGATAACGCGGCTGATTTGACACTGATTGGGCACGCGGATTCGACGACGCAATCTTATGCTGCTGAGCACGATCATCGTTTTGTCGCTTTTGACTCAGCTCCTGAAGTCACGATTTTTTATGCTGACGAAGTGGTTGACGCACCGATTGATGTGGTTTTGGGTGCCTCGGCTTCATTGAGGCTCGAGTCCTCCCATAGTCATTTTGAGATTGAAGGGGTGGAATGGACGGTTGACGGGATAACGGCAGGGTCCGATGATACGTTGGAACTCGACACGGGAACCGTGGGAACGTTGACGGTACAGGCCACAGCCACCACGGAATACGGAGGCGCGGCGACAGAAACAGTGACAGTGAATGTCAAGCCGCCTGTCCCGGATACGCCTGTGTTAGAGGTTGACAGCACTTCAACTACGTCGATTCAGGTGAGTTGGGAAAATGTCGCCTATGCCGAAGAGTATGTGCTAACACGTGATGGAGACGAGATTTACCGTGGCGAGGAAATGGTGTATGAAGATACTGGCTTAACACCGGAGACAACGTACGAGTACAGCCTGAAAGCGGTGAATGACTCCGGTGAGAGTGGAGCCTCTACCGTGACAGCGACGACTGCTGCGCGTGCTTCCGGTGGAAGCGGTGGCGGAGGGGGAGCTCCAAGTCCTTCGCCGCGTCCGCCAAGTTCTGCCACGGAGGAAGAGATTCCTGTCGTGGTGGAAGGAATAGAGGAGGAAGTGTTAGTCCTGATTCGGACGACAGGGTCGAACGGAGCCGTGACAGAAGAATTGGTCATAACAGAGTCCTTTGTTACTTTCTTTTTGGATCGAGACGACGTTCCTGATACTCTCCGGCTCTTTTGGCCCGAGGAGGAAGACGTGTCCCGGATGATGATCACGATTGAGAAAGAAGCAGCGGTGCTACTAGAGGAAGCGAATGTGAACGTGGATATCCTTACCTCCTACTTGGGTCTGTTCTTGCCAGTCTCTTCCATGGGGGATGTCAGTGAAGACTTATCCTTGGAGTTGGAGCCGGTCCGAGAGGAAGTTGATCACGAAGCCATCAGTGAGCAAGCACAGGAAGCAGCTCTCCGGCTCGGTCTTGACGATCCGAAAGTGGACATTCTTACCTGGCCGGTGATGGTGACAACCAATGTCCAAGGACGTAGCGTCGACCTGACGATTCCGCTACCGGAACTGGACACGGAAAATCGTGAGGACATCGTCGTATTTATCGAGCATAGTGATGAGGAGCAAGTGCTTGTACCGGTCGAGTTCATTTCATATCCAGGAACGGCGGGAGAGGAAGGAGTTACTTTTCAAGTAGAGAAGTTCAGTACCTTCACTCCGTTGTCCTTGGAAGGATGGGCCAACTACCTTAGGGAAGAAGAAGGAGAGCCAATTCCTCCTTACATTGAAGGCTATCCCGATGGAACATTCCGTCCTAATGAATCAGTAACCAGAGAACAAATGGCGACTATGCTCGGCCGTTATCTCGGGAGCGAGGAAGACGAGAGAGAAGGCTGGTTTGTTGACATTTCCGACGAGCACTGGGCCTACCATGAAATTTCTGTAGTCCAGCGGAACGGCATCATGAACGGATATGAAGATAGGCAGTTCCGGCCTGAAGAAGAAATCACCCGGGCTCAGATGGCGGTTATCGCCTACCGCTGGATGCACGAGCAAAGGGAGGATTGTTGCCCAGATAAGGGAGAAGGTACGGTCATTCTTTACGAGGATGTGTCCCAAAACCATTGGGCCAAGGAAGAGATCGATGCGATCAGCCAATGGGGATTGATGGAAGGGTTTGGAGACAACTCTTTTCGCCCAGCGGCACCATTAACGAGGGCCCAGGCCGTTACTGTGTTAAACCGCCTTTTTGCGCGGGAGGCTGCTGACGTAAGTACGAACCCGAGCTTCGCCGATGTGCCGGTCACCCATTGGGCGTACGCTGACATCGAAACAGCGGCAAGAGGGCAATAAACCGATTTTTAGATCACTGGCAAGGAGCCGAAAAGGATATCCATCTCTTATATGGATTCTCCCTTTCGGCTTTTTTAGCGGCTTCCGGCTCGCCTCTCTGCCCGTATGGCAGTCGTGGTGTTTTTATTATAATGGAAGGGAGACTGGCGCAACTATACTTGGTGTAAGCTGGAGGGGGGAAAGGGTGGGCAATGTGATCATTGCTTCGATGGAGATGTAGGCCTGTTACTCCGTGAAGGAAAAAATTCTCCGGTTGTCTGGGAGGAAGTGGTCCATTCAGAGGAAAAGCTGTCTTCAAAGGGGGAGCAATTTTCCTTTGAGACAGCTCTTTGCTTTTTAAAATAGGAAGGCTCGTGCCATTACCTATTTATGTTTGCGGTCCCTGCACGATTTGTCTTGTCGCGACATTTAGGCGGTTAAACAAATTCACTGTAGCGATTCCGGCAATAAGCGTTGCTAACGCTTTTTCCTCATAATGCCGGGCGGCTTCAAGATACGTCTCCTCAGTAACGGGGTTGCTTTGGTCGCTTAGGCGGGTGACTGCTTCGACAAGTGCCAAAGCGGCACGCTCAGCTTCTGAAAAAAATGGCGTTTCTCTCCAGGCTGCGACAGCTAACACTTTTTCAGGAGAGGCGTCTTCATTTTTCGCATTAGTGGCATGGAGCTGCACGCACACGCTGTCTCCATTAATTTGACTCGCGCGGAGATAGCATAGAAAAAGGATTTGACGCGGGATGTCTGTTTCTGCTGCGGAAGTGAATAACGCCTTTCCTAAGCCTTGCAATGCTTCGTTTACATTCGGAATAACTTCAAGCGGACTTTTCATTCGTGGTTTCATAACATAGCTCCTTTTAAAAATATTTATGAAGAGCATGATTGGCTCCTCTACTACGATGACGTATCGGCTTGATCGGATGTGACAAAAAATAAGAAATACGGTGTCACAACCGTGCGCTTCTTTTCGTCTTACTCTATAAAGAAGGAAAACAAAAGGAATGAACGAAATGACAGAAGAAACGGAACAAAAGGCGGAACAATTTCAATTACATAGAAATCATTTAAAAGCAGTCGCGTACCGCTTGCTGGGCTCAGCCGAAGAAGCGGAGGACGCCGTTCAGGAAGCATGGTTTCGTCTGCAAAGGGTGGAGCTGACCGGGATTGAAAATGTGAAAGGATGGCTGACAACGGTCGTTTCCCGCATCGGTTTGGATATGCTGCGGAGCCGAAGAGCAGGGCTGGAGGTGTCGGAGGAGGAAATGTTCGATGAGATGAGCAGCGATCGCTACATGGAGCCGGAGCGGGAAGTGTTGCTGGCCGATGCTGTGGAGGAGGCGCTGGCAATCGTCCTGCAACAATTGAAGCCTGCTGAACGGCTGGCGTTTGTTTTGCATGATGTTTTTGCTGTTCCCTTTACAGAGATTGCTTCGATTATCGGGAAGTCGGAGTCCGCTGCCAGGCAGTTAGCGAGCCGGGCGCGACGGAAAGTTCACGGAAAAAAAGGGCAGACAGTGGCACATAGAACAGAGCGGGACACGCTGGAAGCGTTTCTCACTGCGGCTTATGCCGGTGACTTCAGCACATTGCTTTCTTTACTGGATCCGGAAGTAGTACTGCGGGATGACCGCGGCGGAGAGGTGAAAGTCGTAAAAGGAGCGGAGCGTTTAGCAAAAGAAGTAGCAGGAAAGGCGCAGCCCGCTCAGTTTATCCTTGTCGATGGAAAGCTCGGCTTGATGGCTGCACGAAACAAAACATTGCTGTACATTCTTAGCTTTAAACTGAAAGAAGGGATCATTACAGAAGTAGAGCTGATTTCCGACAAACGACGGATGGAGAAACTAAAGCTGTCTTTATTGGGGGGATGAAGGGCACTTCCTGCTTAATGTAAGAGCAATGAACGTTTATCGGTGCTATATTAAACATAAGTGAGGAGGAAATGAAATGGTACATCCGAACGAAAAAAGATGGAAACAACGGTTTTAAAACCTTCAAAAGCTTATTTACAATTCAAGGAAGCGGTAGAGTGGAACCGTCAGAAATCCTTAAGCAAACTGGAAAAAGAGGGAATCATTCAACGTTTTGAACACACATTTGAGCTATCCTGGAAAACATTAAAAGACTATTTGGAAGCTCAGGGTGAAAAAGCCCGCTTTTCAAGAGATGTCATAAAAAAAGCTTTCCAATACGAAATGATTGACAATGGAACGGTTTGATGCAAATGCTAGAGAGCAGAGATATTCTTTCTCATCCTTATGATGAGCAAGCGTTTGAGACGGTTTTCACTAAAATCATCCAAGAGTATTTTCAAGCGATTACTTCAGTCTTTCAAGAAATGGAGCGGTTATATGAAGGTGACTGAGGAATTTGGTATTGAGAAAGAAAGTCTTGCCCTGATGCGGAACGCTCTTAAGCAAATAAAAGAAGTGGAAGAAGTCATTATTTTTGGCAGTCGGGCCATGGGAACGGAAATTTGGAAGGAGAGGTTGATCATCGTATACGGTTCTTCATATTCCATAGCTGAATCAATAAACCGATCAAAACGGGGTTTATTACGATCCAGAAACGATTCATGCTACGTCCTTAGCGACGTTGCATCAAGAAGTTGCCACTGTTCTTTCCACGGAGGAATTCATAGCGCAAGTACGCTAACGATATCGGCCGCTTCCTCAGGTCAAGAGGGAGCGGCCGGTCGCTATGGTGTAGGCAGCTTATCCGGATGCATGAGTAGATCGATATCGTGAACCATTTCTTCCTGAATGAGGAAGGAAACCACGGCGTAAATCTCGTGCCGCACATAGCAAGCAAGGGCGGGCTGTTCAATTGCCCGCGCTTCTTCTATATGAAAAGAGCCTCATTGGAAGCAATCAGAGCAATTAACAAAAAATCGAAAGTGTGAATCCTGAATGGCTAAGCCTGTCTGCAACGAGTATAAGGTGAGGGACGTAACGCTAAAGGCTCTCACTGCCAAAACTCCGACTGTCTGTCAATCCAGCTGATATAATCATCAAACGCGCTATCGAGATCGTAGGCCGGGGTGTAGCCGGCATCGTCGATCAATTTTTGAATCGAGAGGGGAGAGCGGTCCTGACTGCCGTGAAAGCTGATGTTGGCTTGTTCGGCTGACTGGACGAGTTCATATTGAAAATCTGGCAGGATCGTTTGGAGCTTTCTGCACCAGTCATAGACTGTCCAGGATGTTCCGGAGCTTATGTTGAGAACATCGCTGGAGATCGCTGTTTTTTGCAAAATTGTGGCGACTGCGCCGGCAATGTCGCGGCTGTACACCCAGTCATTCGGCCCTTTTCTCGGCAGGAATGCTTTTTGGTGTAAATAGGCGAGGCGCGTTGCTTGTAAAGGGGCGCTCAGTGTATCGCGAACGCCGGTATTTCGTTCCCACGGTCCGAAAACAGTGCCTACTCTTACGATTCTAATATCGAGATCGAATAATTGTTTATAGCGGAGCGCCGTTTTTTCTGCGGCAAATTTGCTAATGGCATATAATGTTTTAGGTCGGGGGTGCGCAGTGTCTTCGTGTACCGATGTGTAAGCAAAAGCCGCGTCGCCATAGACGGAAGCGGAGCTCAAATAGATGAGTTTTTCGATCTTGTTTGAGAGCGCTGCCTCCAACACTTCCACCGTTCCGGAAAAATTCACGTCTAGGATCTGTTTGCTTGCCGTTTTTTCACGAGTGAGGTCGGGCGTGATGACGGCCGCATGAATGATTTCTGTGATCGAATAGCTTTTGATAATCCGCTTGATTTGAGTGCTGTCGAGGATGCTCGCCTGGACGTGGTGGTATGTACCGCCGTTCGTTTTCAGCGTGTTCTCCGCTTCTTTTAAAAGGGGAGCCATATCGAGCAGAACGACGTCTATCCCCTGTTTCGTCAAGTGTTCTGCGATGTTCATTCCGATAAAGCCGCAACCGCCGGTGATCAACACAGTCATCGTACTCGCTCCTTTCCGTTCATGAAAGCATGATTTGTGGGTTTACAGTTGGACGGAAGCTTTTTTCTGCGGTTCAATCCATTTCCCCCATCCTTTAACATCAGGCTGAATTTCCCCGTTCTTTGCAACGAGATGGCCGCGGACAATCGTATAGAGTGGCAGTCCTCTTATCTCCAAACCATCAAACAGGATAGCTGCATCTCTCGCTCTCGTGATCATCTGACTACTATCGATTTTCTTCTTTGCCTCTAAGTCAACAATCGTAATATCGGCGTCCGTGCCTGCTTGTAAGGAGCCTTTTTGCGGGTATAAATCAAATGCTTTTGCCGGGTTCTCGGATAAAAGCTGAACAACCCTCGCTAAGCTTAATCTGCCTTTGGCAACCTGATGTAACATCAATGGCAGAACGAGTTCCGCTCCGGGGAAGCCGGCGGGAGAACGGAGAATATTCCCAATCCATTTTTCCTTATCAGCTTTGAAAGCCGGTGAATGGTCGCTGGAGATATAATCAATTGTTCCATCATGGATGAAATCCCACATTTTATTAACTTGTTCGGTTGAACGCAGCGGTGGATTGCATTTCCCGTGCGGTCCTAGTTTTTCAACATAGCTTTCATCATAGAGCAGGTAATGGGGGCAGGTTTCCGCATAGACGCGCACCCCTTGTTCTTTGGCGGTCTTGATTAATGCGAGAGCCTCGGGACTTGAGACATGACAAATGATTAATGGAACGTTGAATTGTTTGGCGAAGTAAAGCAGCTTATGGATGGCTGATGTTTCGACTACGAGATTACGGACATGCAAGTGGCTTTTAAAATCTGCCGGATCCGTAACCTGTTGCGTGAAAAAGGTGATCAGTTCATCATTTTCGGCATGAACGGCTAAAGGGAGGCCTGTTTTGCTAATTTCAGAGAATCCCTGGATAAGGTCGGCGTCTGTTGTCATTGTAAAGCCTTCATACTCATCTTCACGTCCTTTTGGGGCGCTGTGCATAAACGTTTTATAGGCGACAATTCCTTCCTTGCCGAGTGGCACAATCTCTGCATAATGATCATTGCCCGCTGCTCCGTATAGGGCATAATCGACAACGGCTTGATCTTGAATGATGTCGCGGCGTCTGGTCAGTAATTCTTTATTATAGGTGCATGGATACGAATTCGGCATTTCAATAATCGTTGTCACCCCGCCGGCTGCCGAGGCGCTCGTTCCGGAAAAGAAGTTTTCCGTGCTTTCCGGGTGTTTGGCAGGTTCCTTAAAATGCACATGTGAATCAATGATGCCCGGCAGCACATATAAGCCGGTTGCGTCAATATAAGCCTTTGACGTAAGCGCGCTATTCGTACTGGAAATTGAGATGATTTTGCCGTCTTTAATGGCAAGATCGTTTCTTTTAAATTCTCCATTTTGCTGATACAAGTATCCGTTTCTGATCAAAAGGTCCATCATTATGTTTATCCCTCGTATTCTCATATTTTAATATCATATTTTCATTATATGATAAGTATATTATTATATAATTGCAAGTTTAAATTTTCTGAAAATGTGGCGAGGAGCTTTTTTATAGTGATGAGATAAAGAAAAGAATGCCTGCAAGCAAAGGCATCCTCTTCTATAAATTCTTCTCAATTTCGTTTACTGCGTTTTTAATTTTTTCGATCAGCTCTTCTTTGTTGTTTCTGATGATTCTTTCTTTTGGACCTGCGAGGCTTAAAGAACCAAAAATGTTCCCTGATGAAAAAATCGGAACGGCGTATGTGTAGACACCTTCATCCAATTCACTGTCCGACACCGCGTAACCATTCTCTCGGACCTTTTTCATTTCTTTGATTAATTCTTCTTTATCGACGATCGTATGGGGGGTGAATTTTTTGATGAATCCATGTTTATATAATTTGTTAATCGTTTCTGATCCCATATAAGCCAGAATGGCCTTGGAAGACGCGCCGGCAAACAGCGGAATCACTTTTCCGCTTACAGATGAAACTTTAATGAGGTGATGGGATGAGGTGACGTCTTCAAGACAAACCGCATTTAAACCGGAATGAATGACCAGAACGGAAGTCTCCTTCGTTTCATCGGTAAGCTGCTTCATGATTGGATTGGCGATTGAAATAATTTCATTATCAATTCTGGCGAGATTGCCGAGTTCCAAAAGCTTAAATCCAATTTTGTATGAATTTCTCTCCGTCTCAAATACATAGCGGTTCTCCTTGAGAATCCGAATGTAGCGATAGACAGAACTTTGGGGGATGTGCAATAAATTGGAAATTTGTGTGACAGTTAATTCTCTTGTTTCTAAATTAAATAGATTTAAGATTTCTAATGCTTTCTTTATGCTCATCTTTTCAATTCCCATCTTTAGTAAAATTATAAATCATAATAGAAAGATACATGATTACAAGATAAGCGTCAAATAACCCTCGGCTTTTTGAGACGTTGCTGAAAAGTACGATTTTCACTTTTTCAGCAGGTTTTTGGTATAAGTATTTGTCACGATCCTGAGCTTCGATTCGCTCCCAGGATGGGGGGCGCGCTTTCCGCAGGAGGGCGTTGAACTAACCTGAAGGGGCAAAAAAATTCCATGCAGGCCTTACGAAAAATGCAAACGAGGCTGAACCATAACTACTGTGTTTACCTGAATGTCGAGCGGATGAAATAGACGAAGACTCCTGCGGGAGAAAAAGCAACGGTGAGACCCCACAGGGCGTAGCCCGAGGAGGCTCACCAGCTTTCCGCGGAAAGCGAAGTCTATTTCAGGAGCGACGGATCCCCCTCTTTTCATTTGTACTCGTCGATAACCTTACCCACTAATCTTAGTATGTTTTGTCTACGGGCTGTAGCAAATGAGCGTAGCCACTACTCTTCTTTGAGTTATGAAAAAGAACGTTTTTCAGGGGCCTTCTGTTTGATGGGGGTATTGGAGGCCTGTTTAAAAATGGCAGCATAAAGTATGTGAGAAAATCGACTATAACGCATTGAATATTATCAGAATTTACACTACAATCGGATTAATTATCACATTCTAATAATTGTTTATTAATATGTGATATTGATTTTCGGAAAATGTTAAAGGGGTGAACGGTTTTATGAAAGGAAATGGACAATTCCACGTTGCATTTGTCATGTTTATCATGATTTTATTGTTAGCTGCATGCGGTTCAAGTTCAACAGAGGGAGGAACAGGCTCCACTGAACAAGAGGGCAATGATTCAGAAACAAGCGGACAGGAAGTGAGTGAGCAAGAGGGTGAAGCGGAAGGGAAATTAGCGGAAATACTGGAAAGAGGGTCGATTATTATCGCCACGAGCGGAAACAATGCCCCGACCATTTTTCCTAATGAGCAAAATGAACTTGTTGGCATTGATGCGGATTGGGCGCAAATCATCGCCGATCATTTAGGTGTCGAGATTGATTGGAGACGGATGGACTTTAAAGGACTCATTCCAGGGGTAACCGCAGGTAATTTTGATATCGCGATGTCCGGCATCAATGTGACGGAAGAGCGGCTCGAAGCTCTCTATTTCTCAGATCATTATGCCTTTGACGAAGTGGTGGCTGTTTTTCCGGAAAGTACAACGGATATTCACAGTCCGGAAGACATTACGGATCGCGTTGTCGGGGTAGTAGCCGGTTCAACGAACGGGGAAGCGCCGGCAGAAGAAATTGGGGGATACAAAGAATTAAAGTCCTATCCAGGGCTTGCGGAAGCATTGCATGATTTGAAAAATGGCCGGACTGAAGTCGTCATCACAGGAAAAATGTTAGCCGGGCATTGGATTCAAACAGAAGGAGAAGGATTTACGACGTCGGAAGAAGGATTAAATGGACGAGAAGTGGCTGTCGCGTTGAACAAAGGAGAAGACGATCTAAAAGCTGCGATTGATGAAGCGATTCAAAACGCCAAAGAGCAGGGGAAATATGAAGAAATTGCTGAAAAATGGCTTGGAACGACTTTCTCAGAATAAGGATATGCGGTCAAATTAGAAGAAACATGGCGGTGGCTCCGTTCTGCGCAACCTTTGCTCACTGCTTTAAGTCCGGAGCACAAGGGGAACGTTTGCTTTTGTTCCGGGCTCCTTATAAAAACATCTAGGGGTGAGTCTGAATGATTCAATGGGATATGGTGATTACCTATTTACCCGCTCTGTTGAAGGGAGCATTAGTCACAATAGAAGTGTCCCTGCTAACTTTAGTGATTGCCACGATAGCGGGAACATTTATGGCATTGATGAGGATGTCCAATAACCGTTTTATTCGGACTTTTGCATTTATTTATGTTTGGATTATGCGCGGAACGCCGTTGTTACTAATTTTATTTTTTGTATACTATGCGTTTCCGAGCTGGGGGATAACCTTGCCCGCTTTTGCTGCGGCCGTTCTTGCGATGTCGCTTAATTCCACCGCTTATAAATGTGAAATTATCCGTTCGGGAATTAGCGCCATTCCGAAAGGTCAGACGGAATCGGCGATTGCAATAGGGATGTCGTACTGGCAAGTATTCAGACGAATTATTCTTCCGCAGGCTACGAGAATTGTTCTCCCTCCATATATGAGTAACGCCATCTTGTTAGTGAAAAATTCAGCGTTAGTTTCGGTTATAACGGTTAGTGATTTAATGCTGAACAGTCAACAGATTTACAGTGCGACATACAGACCTGTTGAAATACTTGGCACAGCTGGTGTCCTCTATTTAATTATGACAAGCTGTCTGATGCTCTTTCAAAATTGGGCAGAAAAGAAATTATCTTATTATTCCAGATAGTACTTTTATATGGGGAGTGAAATAAATGGAGCCCTTATTGAAAATTGAAGGACTGAGCAAATCGTATCATGACCTGGAAGTGTTGAAAGGAGTTGACTTGACGGTCAACAAGGGGGAGGTCATCGCGATTATCGGGCCGAGTGGCACGGGGAAAAGTACATTGCTTCGCTGCATTAACTTTTTAGAGGAGCCAACGGCAGGTATCGTTTCAATTGGTGAAGACAAAGTGGAAAGTCTCCCTCAACATAAGAAGCAGCGAACGTTTCATCCGGATATTACAAAATTGCGGACGAAGGTAGGGATGGTATTCCAGCATTTTAACCTGTGGCCACATATGTCGGTGCTGGAGAACGTGATGGAAGGTCCGACATTAATTAAGAAAAAGCCGAAAGCGGAAGCGCTGGAACAGGCTAAGTATTTATTGGACTTAGTGAAGATGGGCGATAAAGCGGATCAATATCCGTTGAGTTTGTCGGGAGGCCAGCAGCAGCGCGTTGCCATCGCCAGAGCGCTGGCGATGGAACCGGAGTTAATGCTTTTTGATGAGGTGACATCCGCCTTAGATCCGCAGCTTGTCGGAGAAGTGCTGGAAGTAATGACAAATCTGGCAAAAAAGGGAATGACGATGCTCGTTGTCACCCATGAAATGCGATTCGCCGAGAACGTGGCGACGAGGGTTATTTTTATGAATGAAGGGAAAATTGCCGAGGAAGGGACACCGGAGAAAGTGTTTCACAATCCTGACAATCCAGCGACTAAGTCGTTCCTGTCATTTTCTAAGCAGTAATGAAATAGAAGATTCCGCTAAACGGTTTTTGTCCATATTCTACGGACAGAGGCCGTTTTGTTTGCTAGTGCGACCCCTCCCTTGTTCAATTAATATACTAGTAAATTAAATGGTTTGGTAGAGAGGAAGAGAGACTTTAGAATGAATCGTTGTTTTTGAAATAAATGTCGTTGAATCGTCATATATTTCAATGTGAATCCACTTGAATTCGATGGGGGATTTCCGGCTTTTTCTTTTTATCGAGCATTATTCTTACTTTACCAATTGGTTTTTGTGTATTATAGTTATAGATGCTCATTATTATAAAAAAGCTTTTAGGGAGGAGAGCATTTTGGATACATTTCTTATTGTTATCAATATCGCTGTCTTTTTACTTTTGATGGCCGGACTTTATACGCTGCAAAGGAAGCATGTGAAGTTCTCAAAACGGGTCTTTGCGGGGCTGGGGCTTGGGATCTTGTTTGGACTTGTCATTCATCTGTTATACGGCACGGCGTCTAATGTCACGGAAACGACCATTCAATGGTTGAACATCATCGGCTCCGGCTATGTCAGTTTGCTGCAAATGATTGTAATGCCATTAGTATTTATTTCGATTATCGCAGCATTTACGAAAGTCAATCTTTCAAAGAACCTCGGCAAAATCAGTTTTTATGGGATCGGAATTTTATTAGTCACAACAGGAATTGCCGCGGCAATCGGGATTGCTGCGACGTTTGGCTTCGGCCTCGATGGAATGGAATTGCAGGCGGGAGAGGCTGAGCTGGAGCGAAATGAGGCGCTTACCGATCGAGTGGCTGATGTTGAAAGCATGACGATCCCCGAGCAGATTCTTTCTTTTATTCCAACTAATCCATTCGCGGATTTGGCAGGATCGCGTTCTACTTCGACGATCGCGGTGGTGATTTTTGCCTCGTTGATCGGAATGGCGTACTTGGGGGTAAGACGGAAGCAGCCTGAACAAGCAGAGTTGTTTACAAAAATCATTGATTCCTTATACGCCATCGTCATGCGGCTTGTGACATTAATCTTACGGCTTACACCTTATGGGGTGCTGGCGCTGATGACAAGGGTCGCTGCTACGAGTGATTATGGTTCAATCGTCAATTTAGGCAAATTTGTTGTCGCTTCATATGTTGCGCTGATTGTGATGTTCCTCGTTCATTTACTGATGATCAGCTTGGCGAAATTAAACCCTGTTACGTATGTGAAAAAAGGATTGCCGGCCTTAACGTTCGCCTTTACGTCACGTTCAAGTGCGGGGACGTTACCGCTTAATATTAAAACGCAAACGGACGGCTATGGTGTCTCGCCGGGGGTGGCGAACTTCGTCGGTCCGTTCAGCTTGACGATTGGTCAAAACGGATGCGCCGGTATTTATCCTGCGATGCTGGCTGTAATGGTGGCGCCGACTGTCGGAATCAATCCGCTCGATCCCGGGTTCATCCTGACATTAATTCTTGTCGTCATCATCGGCTCTTTTGGAGTGGCAGGCGTTGGGGGCGGGGCGACATTCGCGTCCCTGATCGTACTTTCTGTCTTAAATCTCCCTGTCGCGATCGTCGGCTTATTGATTTCAGTTGAACCGTTGATCGATATGGGCCGGACTGCTTTAAACGTCAGCGGCAGTATGACGTCCGGTATTTTAACCGGGAAAATCACCGGCGAGTTTGATGAACAAGTCTACAACGAAAAATCCGGCCTCGATGAAGTGGTTGAAGCGTAAGCCCGGTGTGTGGGGAAGCTGCCTGCATAATATACGATAAGCATTGAAAGAGTAAGATGTAAGATAACATGAGAAACCCGCGAAAGGAGCTGTTCTCATGAATCTTACATCTTTTTTTATATACTGTGTTATCATAAGCTGCTGAAAAAGTACGACTTTTACTTCTTCAATGGCCTCTGTTATTATGAGCTTTACACCAGGTCCGACGAATAGCGTTATTTTATCAACCGTACATAATTGAGGGACGAAGAAAGCGATGGAATATCTATATGGAGCGACAGTCGCTTTTGCTTTATTGCTTATGATTTCAGCGTTGCTGATGGGCATTATTAAATGGTTATCACGCTGCCAGCTAAACATTCGCTGACTCTTTAGGGGAATAAGGGACAAACAGTAACACGATCAGGCCGATCGCAAATAGGATGATTAAGCTGGCGACGCCGAAAGCCGAGCTTCCGGTGAGCTGGGTAATGATCCCGACAAGAAAGGGACCTGAGACGGCGGCAAACCGGCCAAAGATGGTATAAAAGCCGAAAAACTCGTTCGCTTTTTCCTTCGGTACGAGCTGGGCAAAATAGGAGCGGCTCAGTGCCTGAATGCCGCCTTGAGAGGTGGCGACGAGCATTGCCAAAATCCAAAAGTCGGCTGTCGTTTTTAAAAACATCGCATAGACGCAGACGATCATATAAATGATGATCCCTGTATAGAGCATCCTTTTGACGCCGAAGCGATTGGCTAATTTTCCGAATAAGATGGAAAACGGCGCTGCGACAATTTGCACAGCTAAGAGGGCAATGATCAGATCGGTCGCGCCTAATCCTAAATCGGTTCCGTAGGCGGTCGACATGGAGATGATCGTTCCGACCCCGTCGATATAAAAGAAGTAGGCAATTAAAAACAAGAAGATCGTCCGGTATTGCCTGATTTCCTTGAAGGTTTGGCCGAGACGCTTAAAGCTGTTGGCGACAATTCGCGGCTCGGGGTCAATCCCATGCAGCTGCTTGACGTTTTTCAGCATCGGAATGGTAAAGACGAGCCACCACGCAGCCGTAATGAAAAAGGCTGTCCGGCTGGCTCCTGACACCGACAGTGGAATGAACCCCATTTGTGCCGACACAATGATGGCGATGCAGGCGATAAATGGAATCGAGCTGCCGATATATCCTAACGCATAGCCTCTTGCCGACAGTTCATCCATTCGCTCTTTTCCAGTGACATCGACAATATAGGCGTCGTAAAACACATTCGCCCCGCGCGCGCCGAGCGTTGTCAGCGTATAAACGACGAGCAAAAGCAGCCAGTTGTCATCAGGGACAAAAAACAGCGCGACCGTCGATGAGACCCCGATCAGAAAAAAGAAGGTGAAAAATTTCCCCTTCAGCCCTTTATAATCGGCGATTGTCCCTAATATAGGGCCAAGCAGCGCCAACAGAAAAGTGGCAATCGAAATCGTATAACCAAGATAGGCTGTAGAGTCGGCCGAATGAAGCCCGGCATTATCCGCGACCTCTTTATAATAAATCGGAAAAATAGCGGTGACGATAATTAGAAAATAAGCGGAATCGGCCCAATCATACATCATCCAGCTTTTTTCCGCCTTCGTGTATTTGCCCACTGCCGTCCCCTCCTTTATCTAGTAGTCTACTTTAGTCGGAAAAGGATGTATAGATTGCTGGATAAATTTTACTGGATTTTACAAGTGATTTACGTGTTTTTTACATCTGTTCACGGTCGAATGGTCCGAGGTCTGGTGTGTTGTGACGCTTTAAGGGTTCTTTACATTGCTATGTCCGCTAGGTAAGATGAAAGGAAAGGATCGAAAAAGGAAATAGGAGTGTTCCTGATGGCCAATAGCGAACGAAATCCAAAGGTTGATGATTATTTACGCAAAGCAGACAAGTGGAAAACGGAAATGGAAAAGCTGAGAGCGATCGTTCTGACCTGCCCGGTCGAAGAGGAAGTGAAGTGGGGCAAGCCTTGCTACACTGTAGCAGGAAAAAATATATGCATCATCCAGCCATTTAAAGAGTATGTCGCGTTGATGTTTTTCAAAGGAGCGTTGCTGCCTGATCCTCACGGCGTGCTGATTCAAATGACGGAAAATGTGCAGGCGGCGCGCCAACTGCGATTTACCAGCCTTGGGGAGATCGTCGAAGCGGAGTCAATTCTAAAAGCATATGTTCATGAAGCGGTCGAAGTGGAGAAAGCCGGTTTGAACGTGCCTGCTGAAAAAAAAGAACTCGCTCTTCCGGAAGAATTACAGCATAAATTTGCGGAACTGCCGGAGCTGCAAACGGCTTTTGAAGCATTGACGCCAGGACGGCAAAGAGCCTACGTGCTTTACTTCACCGGGGCGAAGCAAGCGAAAACCCGGGTGGCCCGGGTTGAGAAATACGTAAAGAAAATTCTTGATGGAAAAGGATTGAATGAGTAGAGCGAGACATGCGTTTGCACTTTCCTGGTAAACGATGCCGGCTGAGGGGTTTCGCGAGCCTGCAGCCCCAAAGTGCCGTTTGCGGAAACTGTGTCGGCAGGCTTTTTCTCAAGCATTGATTTATAAGCCTGTTTTCAGAGCCCGGGACAGAAGTCAAAGCTGGAAAACAGAGCGGTGGCTCTATCTACGCCTGTTTCGAGCTTAGACAAGAGGGGAAAGTGCCCCTTTAGTCTAAGCTCTTTTTTCATTTGGACACTAATTTTTTACGGATAAATAAGTATTGCAGTCTTCACATAAAACGTCATCTGCATGATGGCTTATGACTTTATCTAAAATTCCGACCCGTCTCTTACCTTCAGGGGGCATGGTTAATCTTACAACTAATTTGTCACCGGTTTTGATCGTTCTGGAACAATTCGAACATGTTAACTCTTTGCCTCCTATAGCTTTTTTTAATTTGCTCAAAAACATAGATAGATCATCCTCACGACTTTATTTTTTCTTTCGCCTAAAATCACACCATCATCATCAATAGAGAATCAGAACTTTATCTTCATTTTATCACTTCTGCTAAACGTGATTGCCAATGAATGCTTGGTGCCGGTCTTCTTTCGCTCAGAAGCGTTGCGGGCTATTGCTTTTATTGTCATTCTCCAGGACAATAGTGGCAAAAGCGTGGCGGGGAGATGGAGCGGATGATAAAGGAGATTATCATAATTGGCGGGGGGATCGGCGGACTTTCTGCCGCGCTGTTGTTGGAAAAGAGAGGTTTTTCTGTACGCGTATACGAAGAGGCCTCCTCTATTAAAGGGGCCGGGGCAGGGATTGGCATTGGCTCCAATGCGATTCGGGCTTTGGATGAGGCGGGTATCGGAGAAACGATTCTGGAGATCGGCAATGTTTTGGAAAAGCAAGTCTTTCTGAATGGACGAGGACGCAAAATGACGGAATTAAATTTTTCCTTGATTGACGAACGATTTGGTGCGAAAAATATTACGATCCACCGGGGAGAGCTGCTTCGCATGTTGCAGCAGGCGCTTCCTGCAAAAAGCATCCAGTTGAAGAAACGATGCATCGATTTCAAGCAATCCAAAGACAAAGTTGAAGTCATATTTGAAGACGGCTCGAAGGATGAAGCAGATTTTGTTATCGCCGCTGATGGCATTCACTCTTTTTTTCGCCGGAAGCTTGTGCCGGGCTCCGTTCCACGCTATGCCGGCTATACATGCTGGCGCGGTGTCGTCGCGAATAAAGGAAGAATCGAGCAGCATAGCGCCGCTGAAATGATTGGGAGGGCGTGCCGCTTCGGTATCGTTCCGTTGAAGAACGAGCAAATTTATTGGTTTGCCTGCATCAATGCCGGACAAAAGGACCCGGCGCTTAAAGGCGCTCGAAGTAAGG
Source organism: Halalkalibacter oceani (assembly GCF_040544555.1). Classification (NCBI taxonomy): domain Bacteria; kingdom Bacillati; phylum Bacillota; class Bacilli; order Caryophanales; family Bacillaceae; genus Halalkalibacter; species Halalkalibacter oceani. The sequence goes on along the minus strand of NZ_JBEPKD010000004.1, from coordinate 45,058 downwards.
ATGTCGCCCGGCTGTTTCAAAAATTTCCTCAGCCGGCAGTCGATTTGATTCGGGAAACGCCGGATGACGAATTACTTCATCATGACATTCTCGACATTCGTCCGTTGAAATCCTTTACCTTTGACCGGATTGCGCTTTTAGGAGATGCTGCGCATGCGACAACACCGAACATGGGCCAGGGAGCAGGCCAAGCAATCGAGGACGCCATCGTTCTCACAAATGCGTTCATCAAAGCGAAGACGATCGAGCAGGCCCTGCATTTCTACAATGAAAAGCGCGTTAAACGTACAGCGAAAATTATTACGATGTCACGCCAAATTGGAGCGGCTGCCCAAGCGGAAAATCGTTTCCTCGTGAAGCTGCGCGATGCCGTTTTTACGATAACGCCCCCGAGACTGCTTCATAAACGGTTTCAGTTTTTGTATGATGTTGATTTTGAATAACGAAAATAGGCTATTCGTGATACAATTAAGATAACTAATTAGGCTTTGTGTTTGCCCGAAACCAGGACATCATCATTGAGTTTATAAGTATAAACAGGAAGAAAAAAGAATTGATTTGAAGAACTGAATGATAAAAATATGAAAGGAATGAACGAAGTGAGTGATGAACTGCTAAAGCAAATTCTCACTGCAGTAAATGAGTTAAAAGAGCAACAAGTAAGTACAGACCAAAATATAAGCGCGATATGGAAAGAAATGAAAGGGTTCAAAGAGCAACAATTGAGTACAGACCAAAGTATAAGCGCAGTTTGGGAAGAAATAAAAGGGTTAAAAGATCAGCAATTGAATTCAGACCAAAATGTAAGTGCAATGCGTGAGGAAATGAAAGGATTCAAAGATCAGCAATTGAGTACAGATCAAAATGTAAGTGCAATGCGTGAGGAAATGAAAGGATTCAAAGATCAGCAATTGAGTACAGATCAAAATGTAAGTGCAATGCGTGAGGAAATAAAAGAAGTAAAAGACGAACAAGAAAAAATGAGTAAGAAAGTGGATAAGATCGAGAAAACCTTGGATTACAACACGCAAATGACAGAAAAAACGCTGGAGTACGCCATGAATATCGATAAATACCAGCATGATCATGAATGGTATGTAACAAAAAAAGTCATGCAACATGACAAGGAAATTTTGCAGATTAAGGATAAATTAAAGATGTAGCCGTTTGGAATCCTGGACAAAAAAGTGTTTATCGACGAATGATTATCTTTATTCCAATTTACAAACGAAAAATTCTTGAAAAAAGAAACCTAATTTGATAGAGTAAAGATAAGCTATTTTGCAATGCAAGGTAGCTTTTCAAAGACTGACTATATTGTTATACAAGATACTTGAGAGGGACGTATGTCCTTTCTCTTTGCGTCACTATATTGCAATGCAAGGTAGGTGAAGGGCTTGTCGGTACGAAGCCAATTGTTAAAAGGGATTCTCGAAGGATGTATTCTCGCTGTGATTTCAAAGGAAACGATATATGGCTATGAGCTTACGATGAAGCTTCATGCCTTGCGTATCGAAGTAAGTGAAGGCTCGATTTATCCTATTTTACTCCGGCTTCAGAAGGAAAAGCTAATTGTCGGAGAAATGAAGAAATCACCGAGCGGACCAAACCGTAAATATTACACATTGACGGAAAAAGGCGAGGAAGCGCTGCAGGACTTTAAAAGGCATTGGGGGCAATTAAAAGGCCCCGTCGATAAACTGCTGGGAAAAGGAGACGAAGAATGATGCGGGTAAAAGAGCTGATCGAAGAGAACAATCGAAAGCGCGAACTGTTACACAAGGAAAATGAAAATTATTATGAGGGACTGTTGCTATATATCCGAACGTCATTTAATAAATCGGAGCAGGAAACGGAAGAAATCTTAATGGAAGTGCTCGACCACCTCCTTGAAGCACAGGAAGAAGGACGGACAGCCGAAGAAGTATTTGGAGATGATCCAAAGGCATACGCCGAGGAAATTGTCGGCGAGCTGCCAACAGCGATGCCGAAAGAGATCGTAAAGATACTTTCCATGATGGGCTTGATCTTTTTAGGCGTTTTCTCTTTTTCTACAGGGCTGTTGGCGACCATCCTCAGTTACGGCTTCGATATGGGGGACACGATTTATCAATTTTATTTAGGGAGCTTGGCCGTCAGGGTGGCTGGTTCGATTCTCGTCGCCTATCTTTTGGTTGAAGGGGCATTAAGGTATATCCGCTGGTCTGCTTTTCGGTCGATAAATAGAAAAAAAGAATTTATCCTCTTATTTTTGCTCGGTGGAGGAGCATCGGGGATTGTGATAGCCGGCCTTTATCTTATGCCTTCGTTTGGTGTTCCTTTCGAATTTCCTGTTTACTGGCTAATCCCGATTGGAGTTGTCTTATACGGAGCTGGGAAATGGGTGGGGAAGAAGTGATGAAATCAAAATAATGAGGAAATCTAACCAGAGTCGATATGAAGCAAAGAATCAGGATCATCCTAGAAAACATGCAGGAAATCGGTATTTAACCTGTAACGATTGCCGGGAACCGGGAGTCGATGAATGAGCAGGAAAGCTGTGGAATTCAAGCGGATAATGCGGTAAGCTTCAAGAAAGAGAGTCGAAATGGAGGGGTATGATGAAGTCGTTTCTGTATTCCTTGCTGCTTTCAGCCGGTTCCTATGTCTTCCTTATTCTTTTGGCGGTGGTTACAGCAGGTCAGGCCGGGCTTGTGCAAATGGCCGGGTTTATCGCAGCGGTTATTTTTTTCTTGTCAGCTGTTCCGTTTCATCGGGCGTTGTACCATGGGAGCAGGGGTGCAGAGCCGACGTATACAGCTTACGTGCCGCCTGATGAACATTTGCATGAGCGAATGGCGGCACGGCACAAAGAACCGAAAAGCGCCGCAAGATCCATTTTGCTGTTTGCCGCGGCAAACAATCTCATCATTACGATCATTCTAGCACTTATTTTTTAACGCTCATCTGCTCTTTCCAGGATTGCCCGAGACCTTAGTGAAGTGTTGTGTCATCAAACGGCTGAAGCGAGGGTTTACGCTGATGTGGCGCATCAGGAAGTGACCGGGCAGGCGCCTATCAGTCTGGCAATATCTAAGGAAGTAACAAGGGATGTAGCTGATCCTGTAGCAGAAACGCCGGTTGCAGGAGGCGCGCCGCCATCAAGGCTCTGCGCAATTTAAACTGAACAGCATGAAAGGAGAGAGATGGCCGGATGAGCCTCATTGAAAAGTGGTACTCGGTGCTAATTTTGGCGGCGGTCCTCATTGGATTGAGCCTCGGCCAATTCGAATCGATCAGCGCTCATGCCGAGCTGGTAATTATGCCGTTGCTGGTAGTGATGCTCTATGTGACTTTCTTGCAAATTCCGTTCAGGGATATCACGAAATCAGGTAAAAACGTCACGTTTACTATAACGGCATTATTGATTAATTTTGTATGGACACCGCTGTTCGCCGCCGCTTTGGCGTTCGTATTTCTGGCTGATCACCCGGCGATCTTTATCGGCTTTATGATGCTGATGGTGACGCCGTGCACGGACTGGTACTTAATTTTTACCGGAATCGCGAAAGGAAATGTGGCGCTTTCGACAGCGATCCTTCCTTTAAATTTAATTGTGCAGGTTATTTTGCTGCCGGTCTATTTGCTCGTGTTCGGAGGCGCGACCGGTGTCATTGAGCTTTCGCTTTTCGTCGAAAGTGTCACTATCGTGTTAGTCATTCCATTTGGTTTAGCGTTATGCACAAAAGCTTTTCTAAGGCAGAAGCGTCAACTGGCAGATCAGCTGTTAGCAAGGGTCAGCACGCTGCCAATCGTGTTTCTCTGCCTGGCGATTGCGGCGATGTTTGCTTCGCAGGGAAGGGTGCTGCTGGCGAACCTCGATGTCTTATGGTACATGATCCTTCCGCTTTTCTGCTTCTTTCTCGTAAACTTCATCATTAGTCAAAAGGTCGGTCAGCTGATGAAGTTCTCCTATAAAGACCGGGCAAGCTTAAGCCTAACAACATTAGCGAGAAATTCCCCAATTGCACTGGCGATTGCGATGACGGCGTTTCCCGATGAACCGTTAATCGCCTTAACGCTCGTAATTGGGCCGTTGCTCGAGCTGCCCGTTCTCGCTTTCGTGGCGCAGCTTTTGTTATCGCGAAGGAAAAACGAAGTAGAAAATGATTTTCTGAGGTGAGAGGATGTCGATCAAAGGAATCAATCATCTTTTGTTTTCTGTGTCTGATTTAGAAAAGTCGATTGAGTTTTATAAAAATGTCTTTGAGGCGAAATTACTGGTCAAGGGGAGAAGCACCGCCTATTTTGATTTGAACGGGATGTGGCTTGCTTTAAATGTTGAAAAAGATATTCCGCGCAATGAAATAAACAAATCGTACACCCATATTGCTTTTACAGTCGATGAAGCAGAGATTGATTCTTTATACAAAAAGCTGGTAAAGCTCAATGTGACGATTTTGCCGGGGCGCCTGCGGGATGAAAGAGACAAGCGCTCGCTATATTTCACCGATCCGGATGGTCATAAATTTGAATTTCATACAGGGACATTACAGGATCGCCTTGCATACTACAGACAGGATAAACCGCATATGGAATTTTTTGATTGAATACGATGTAGGACAAAATCCAGGCTGCTAAAAAAGTGAACCTTCACTTTTTAGCAGCCTGGATTTCTATCCCCAACTTAGAGCATGAGAGAGAGGTTCATAAATTCGCGCAAGGAAGCGGACAGATGCTGATCTTTGCGGTAAATGAAGAGCGTGTTGACCTTGCCGAATTGTCGTGGAATAGGGTGCAGCACCAATTGAGTTGCTTCGCTATGCTTTTCGACGACGCTGCGCGGAAGCAGGCTGACCCCGAGCCCGGCTGAGACGCAGCCAATAATCCCGTCGAGTGTGCCAAGTTCCATCATCTTTTCCGGAATCACCCCTTCATAGCGCAGCCAGTCCTCGAAGCGGGCCCGGTATGAACAGCCGTTGCGAAAGACGAGAATGGTTCGGTTTTCGATATCTCGTAAAGAAGAGAGAGGCTGATGGTGCGTATCAGTGAGAAGCACAAGCTCCTCTTCAATCACCGTTTCGCAGGCGAGATCGGGATGCTCGACGGGCCCGGCAACAAATGCGCCGTCAAGCTCATAGTGAAGCACGCCTTGAATGCTCTGTTCGGTCGGTCCGGTTTTTAAGGTCAGATCAACAGCAGGATGCTGGCGGTGAAAGGTTGAAAGCAACGCTGGCAAGCGGGCCGCGGCCGTCGTTTCCATCGAACCGATCGTTAAAGAGCCTTGTGGCGTTTGATCATCCCTCATGACGCTTTCCATTTCTTCTAAAAGCTGAAACAGTTCATCTGTATAGGAAAGGAGTAATTTTCCTTTTTCTGTTAAGGTCGTACCGCGGTTATGGCGATAAAAAAGCGTCGTTTGCAAGGTCGCTTCCAATTGGCGGATTTTGGCGGTGAGATTTGATTGTGCGTAGTTGAGCTCATTTGCCGCCCTGGAAATACTGCCTAATCTGGCAACAGCCTGAAAAAATCGTAATGCCTGAAAATCGATTGGAATCCCACCTTTCCTATTGATATATAAAATACAGATAGCGGAATATATATTTTACGTATTATACCATATAGCAGAAAACAGGTAAGATAAAAAAGAACGGAGGTGAAAGAGTGACGAAGCATCCTTTGCTCCTTTTGACAGGAGGCATTTTTGCCTTAATTGTTGCGATGGGAATTGGGAGATTTGCTTATACCCCGCTTCTTCCCTTGATGCAACAGGCGCTTTTCTTTACGGATGCAGACGCCGGCTATCTTGCTTCAAGCAATTACGCCGGCTATTTAATCGGAGCCTGTTTAGCAGGAGTGCTTCCTTTGGCCAAAAGAAAAACCTTCTATGTCAGGTCCGGCCTGGTTGTCAGCATTGTGACGACGCTCAGTATGGGGCTGACCACTTCCTATTTTCTGATGCTGCTGCTACGGCTTGCTTCCGGAGTGGCGAGCGCGTTGATTTTTGTGCTTGCTTCAAGCATCGTGCTCGATAAGCTGGCAGCAACGGGGAGAACGAGCTGGTCGGGTCTGTTCTATTCAGGAGTCGGGCTTGGAATCTTTTTCTCTACCTTATTTATTCCCGGCTTGCATCATCTGTTTGATTGGCAGGGAGTCTGGATTGGACTGGCGGCTGTCAGCGTTCTTCTCGCGCTTTTCATTTGGCTGTGGCTCAAAGATTCACCGGGCCCCGCGACGAAAAGGGAACAGCAAATCAGCGCCGCGCCCGCGCCACCCCGTAAGTGGCTGCCATGGTTAATTGCCTCCTATGGGTTGGAAGGACTCGGCTATATCGTAACAGGAACGTTCATTGTCGCGATTGCCGCCAATACGCCGGCCTTTAATGGTGACGCGACAGTTGTCTGGACGGTTGTCGGTTTAGCGGCGGTGCCATCCTGCATCATCTGGTCGATGCTCGCGAAAAAAACGGGCTATAGCAAGGCATTGATGATGGCGATGGTTCTCCAATCCGTGGGAATTGCCCTGCCTGTCTTTTCCTTGTCGCAAGTCAGTCTACTCATCAGCGCCTGCCTGTTTGGCGCGACGTTTATCGGCATTACGACATTGGCAACGACATTAGCGAGGCAAATAAGTCTGACAAACAGCAATCGCGTCATTGGCTATTTAACGGCGGTTTATGCCGGAGGCCAGATGATCGGTCCGACACTTGCCGGCATCCTTTCCTCATACACGGGGAGTTATCATTCAGCTTTAATCGGAGCTGCGAGCGCTGTCTTCCTCGGTGCGCTCCTGCTTGTCGGCGGAATTCGATACGATCAGGCAACTACTCATAATGAAAGGGGACATTTGCATGCCATATATAAACATTAAAATTACGAAGGAAGATGTAACACAAGAGAAAAAAGCGGAGTTGATCCGCGGAGCGACGCAATTGCTCGTCGATGTTTTAGGAAAAAATCCGAATACGACAGTTGTGACGATTGATGAAGTTGAAACGGATAATTGGGGGATCGCCGGCGAAACCGTAACGGTTCGTCGAGCAAAAGGTCAATAGCATAAAAAGGAGTATCCGGGCGGGCTGTTCGATTCGGCCCGCCTGTCTTTCTGTTGTAAAAGTAGCTGAGGGAAGAGCGCCGCCTGCTGCTTCTAAGAAGAGCCGCCGCGCGATTTTTTGATCGTCAGCACGTCTTTTACGACGAATGAGGCACAAGCAATTCGTTCAGAAAAAACAGTATCGTCCTGCGCAAAAAAGTTCAGCAGCTGGTAGCGACTTTCTTCTTTACGTAAGCCATATTGTTCAATTGTCAGGTTGGCATGATCGGCAATCCAGTATTCAGCTACGCCGAAGCGGGCATACGATTCCAGCTTTTCGGTCCGGTCCTGTTTCGCTGTGCTCGGTGAGATGATTTCAATGACCAGATCGGGCGGTCCGACGATAGCATGTTCTTCAATAATATGTTCACGACTTCTGTGGATCAGTAAAATGTCCGGCTGCCTTGTCTCTTTTTCAGAGAGAACGACGTCTATTGGGGCATCGAAGATAATGTACTCTGATTCGCATGAGTCTGTCAGTGTTCGCTCAAGCTTGTGACTGATACGCTGATGGGTCGTGCTTGGAGAAGGCTTCATTTCCAGGACACCATTAATGATTTCATACTGGTTTCCATCTTCAGGCAAGCGGTAATACTCGTCAATTGTCCAATTGTTTTCTTTAATACGCACCGGCTGAGGTTTTTTCTTTGTCATCTCCTTAGTCCTCCTTATTTTTCGATCATTTGCCCCGCGAAGCTATTCTGATGAAAGTACTCCAGTTGCTGTCATTATATAATAATGCTAAACCGGATGAAAAGCGGATTACCGGTATTTTCGTGCGATAGTTGGCTTGTGTGAGGTATGATGGAAGCAGGATTTATCAAGAACAGGAGCGTGGGTGGATGAAGAAGCCGAAAGTAAACAAAAAGGAAGTAAGGCAGCCTGAAGAAATCTGGAACGCGGTGATTGCAGCGCTTGTGGAATATGAGTATCCGACAGAAAGTGAGGCAGTCAATGAAGCGTTCAATCTGTTTCACTACTACTCCGGGATGGAAAGCGGCGGCCATGAAGGCTTCCTTTCAGCGGCAGAGGATATGATTGAAGCGGTAGGAAGTGAGCATTATTTTCAGGAGCTGATAGCCGCGCTTGAGAAGATTGGCGCTCATGACTGTGCGCGAATTGAAAAAGCATATGGGCAAAAATTATGGAGCTTGTATCAAGCGCTCGAACATGATGAAAGCGAAGAAGATCCGTTTTACAGGCTAATTGAAAAAGCCGATGAGGAATATGGCCGACTTGGCGGGAAGCTGGAGCAGATGCTGGAAGGTTACTTTATAAAGCAGCGTGCTGATTTTATCGATGTGGTGGAGAAGTGACAGTGCTTTAAGGCCCGAGGGAAAAGGAGGAATTCAACCTTTTGCCCCGGGCCTTCTTTGATGATTCCTCCCGGATAAACGTCACTTCTACTGAAAACCCATATTTAAAAAGAATGTTAGATAATGAAACAGATTCTTATTTCTATTCAGATTTATCTGATAATATGTGTTTACATTGGTTAGACCATTAGACAATCTTTTGCGGGATAAATTTAATTTAGTTTTAGATGAGGAGATGAAGAGCTGATAAAAAGAGTCATTTTGATGTTTTTGGGAGTTTTCCTTTTTGTAGTAGGGAATATTATTTTTGCGCTTCCAAATGAGATATCACCAGGTGGTATCGTGGGACTCAGCAATTTGCTTTATTATTGGTTTAATTATGATATTGGGGTTTCTTACTTCCTCTTAAACGTCCCTTTATTTATCCTTGCATGGCGGATAAGCAAGCCACTCTTTAATCAATCAATTCTTAGTATGATTTTGTGCTCAATCATGTTGGGATTTCTAGAACCTCTATCTTTCAGTTTAGGAGTGGACAATGTTTGGGCAGGTAGTTTATTGGGAGGACTTATTATAGGGGCGGGGCTGGGGGTGCTCGGATTGACAGACTCCAGTTTAGGTGGTGGATCATTGTCCGGGAAAATGCTGAATATGAAGTTCGGTCTATCGTTCGGCTTAACGACCTTCATGATTGATTCTCTCGTTTTTCCTTTAAGCCTTTTTGTTATAGGAATCACAAATACGTTTTTTTCCATTATTCTTGCGTTTTTTAGCTTTATGGGCATAGTAGTTATTGATTTCTTAGCTGGGAATGTTCCTCAGATAAAAAAATCAAAAGTCATTGCCAGATAAAATTGGAGGAGTGGGAAACATGAAAGCACTGTTTTTAAAGCCGGGATTACTTTTCTGGAAAAAGGACATGAAGTAATGAGGCTGGGGCCGATCGGCGAGATGTTCATGCTGGTCAGCAATTTGAGCGAGAAAAATTGTAAAGGGGGAGCATCATGGTTACATTGATTCAAAACGGGACCGTTGTAATGGAGGACGGCGTACAAAAAGCAGATATTCTAATAGAGGGAGAAACGATCAAAGAGATAGGGGCGGACCTCGATAGAAATGTTGATATTGACAAGCGAATAGATGCTGACGGTTGCTATGTTCTGCCTGGAGGGATTGATGTACACACTCATCTCGATTGGAACTTTGCAGATATGAAAACAGCAGATGATTTTATCACCGGGTCTAAAGCTGCGGCAGTAGGAGGGATTACGTCAATTATTAACTTTACTAACCGTGGGCCGGAGCAAACGCTACTTGAAGACTTAATGGAGTGGAAGGAAAGAGCCAAACCTTGTAATGTCGATTACGGTTTTCATGTCATTATTAATGATTACAATGAAGAAATGCTAAACGACTTGCCGAAACTTCTTAATGAGGGAGTAAGTTCAATTAAGCTATTTATGGCCTATAAGAATGTCTTTATGGTAGATGATGGAACGATGTACGACATTTTAAAAGAGGCAGCTCGCCTAGGCTTTATCACATGTGTTCATGCAGAAAATGGCGATGTGATTGATCGGTTGGTTCAAGAGCATATTGATAAAGGGCTAGTAGACCCTGTATATCACAGTTTGAGCAGGCCACCGGAATTGGAAGCGGAGGCAACGCATAGGGCTATAACAATTGCCGAACTGGTAGATGCTCCTTTATATATTGTTCATGTTAGTTGCTCATTAGCATTGGAAGAGATCAGAAAAGCTAAGAAAAGAGGAAGCAGGATTCATGGAGAGACGTGCCCCCAATATTTAGCTTTAGATATAACAGACTTAAAAAGGCCAGGGCAGGAAGGGGGAAAATATGTCTGCTCTCCACCACTCAGAGAAAAATGGAACCAGGAAAAGCTTTGGCAGGGATTATCAGAAGGGACTCTGTCAACGATTGGTTCTGACCATAGCCCATTTCAGTATGAACAAAAGAAACGTTTAGGAGAGATAAATTTTGCCAGGATTCCAAATGGCGTACCGGTCATAGAAGATCAATATAGCATCGTCTTTCACCATGGCGTGTTGGAAAAGAAAATGGCTTTAAACACATTTGCGGAAATTACAAGTACGAACCCAGCTAAACTATTTGGAATGTACCCAAAAAAAGGAACAATAAAAGTGAACGCTGATGCTGATATTGTCATTCTCAATCCAGATGCACCAAGAATTATCTCGCAAGCTTCCCAAGTTCAGAATGTCGATTATAATGCATTTGAAGGAAAAGAGGTAAATTGCTCGATTGAATATGTTCTATCACGCGGAGAAGTCGTATCAGAGAAGGGCAGCTATATTGGTGAAGAGGGACGAGGGAAATTCATATATAGAAAGCCGTCAAATGGATAAAAGTAATTACTTTCGACATTAGGGAGATATTATGAAACCAATATCTAAAACGAATAGGAAATTTGAAGAGGTCTTATTAAGAATCAAAGATGATATTGTGCAAAGAAATTTACAACCGGGAGACAAACTGTTACCGGAAAGAGAGATGTCAGAGGTCCTTCAGGTAAGCAGAACCTCTGTTAGAGAGGCCTTACGAGTACTCGAATTCTTTGATGTCATTCAATCTAAGCCGGGGGAGGGAACAACGTTAAGAAATCCTCAAGTTACGAAGCTAATTACAAATCTGTATCCGTTTCTATTTGTTCCAACAGAGACATCGCTCGAATTGTTGGAAAGCAGAAAAATCTTAGAAGGCGGGGTTGCGATGCTTGCTTCCGAGAGGAGAAAGCAAAGTGATATAGATCATATGCAATTTGCTTTAGAGAAAATGAAGTCCAGAAATCTTGAGGAGCAGATAAATGCTGATTTAGATTTTCATAAGGCGATGTCCAATGCTGCATATAATAAGACCTTATCTGAAATATCGTTTGTCGTTTCTGATATTGTTACAAGGAATCTCCAATCGAACGGTCTGAAGATGTATTCTTTTCCAGAAGTTTCAGAGGAATTGTATAAGCAGCATGCCAGCATTCTCGAGGCAATTATGGAAGGGGATGGTGAAAAAGCAAAGAAAGCTCTCGAACAAAATCTCGACTATAGTATTGAAATCATTAAAATGCTCGATGGAAAGAATTGAGTTTGTGGCAAAGTTACTAGAGTTAGTATCAAATTATTCAGAATATTTTTTGTTGTCAAAATGGTTAGACCATCAGACCTAGTCGCGGGTTTTGAAGGTAGGTAATGATTAAAGAGGAGGGAGTTAATGTATTATCCTGATGAGAAGTTTTTGAATCAGTTAGAGCAAGTCAGTATTTTGAATGAAGAACTAGTATCCAAGTGGATTGATGAAACGGTTGAAATCGTGAAAGCACTGCTTCCTGATTCTTCCCCCTTTAAAGGAAGTGAACTGCTATTTAATCTTGCTTTTATAGATCCTGAATCAGCTCCTCTGGGAAGGTGGATGGGGTGTTATCCAGAGATGAAGATGGATAAGGCGCAGCTCACGGTTATCCCGGACTGGTCGTTCTTTTTATATCAACTCTACCTTTCTCTGCAGATTGATGGGATGGACGTGAATGTTTTGAAGAAAGCGCTATTGGATCAATCCCGGCTACGAATTGGAATCACAAATGATGTTTTTCAACCGTATGCTCCTCTTCCAGAAGGCTACAGTATGCTCAGGCACCATTCTTTGATGTTGTTTCTGGCTGTTGAATGGCTTCCTGAGGAGTCTCGAAAAAACTGGCAGGAGATTTGCAGTGTGGCCGGACGTTACATGGCTAATTATTTATCTGATTTTCCAAATCCGCTACAAGTGTTGACGGAGGTGGAGGACTCCGCAGCTCAATTTATGCGGGAAACGGCATCTGCATCTTGTACAAAAGCAGGCTTAGTTAAACTTATGAATATTAGTTCAGTGAGGGAGACCACTCAATTGTATTTTGCGGCAACCTGTTTTGGCATCGATGTGTTATCCAAAGCTTTCCTTAAGCAGGCTCGGGACAATCGAGATGAATGGCTGAAAAATGAAATTGAAAATGAATTGATAAAACCAGACTATTTAAATGCAGAGATATTATCCTATTTACAGGGGGGCTATGCAGTAAAGGTTTAATCCGTAAAAGACTAGTAAAGTGTAACGTAACTTTAGAAAGGAGTGGATAGGGTGGGATCTGAAATTGTGATTGACCAAATAGACATGGAATTTCTGGCGCAGAACGAAACAATCAAGGCTTTAAGCAATATTAATTTAAATATTCCCGCGGGAAAAATTGTTTCATTATTAGGTCCGTCCGGCTGTGGGAAATCAACGTTAATAAGGCTAATTTCGGATTTGCTAATACCGACTGGTGGAAAAATTGTCGTCGATGGCAATGAAGCCAGACAAGCGCGGTTAAATAGAGATTTCGGTATTATCTTTCAAAAGCCTACTCTTTTAGAATGGCGTTCTGTCTTGGATAATGTTGCCCTGCCTCTTGAATTTTTAAAAACGAATAAGAAAGAGCGCAAAAACATCGCAATGGAGCAGCTTCGAATAGTAGGTTTAGAGAAATTCGCCAAGCACTATCCTTGGCAGCTGAGCGGGGGAATGCAACAGAGAGTAGCAATCGCCAGAGCTCTTACTTATGATCCTCCTATTCTATTAATGGATGAACCTTTTTCAGCATTAGATGAGTTCACTAAAGAAAAGCTGCATTTAGAAGTAATAAGAATACAGGAACGAACAAAGAAAACGATTGTTTTCGTTACTCACAGTATTCCCGAAGCTGTTTTTCTTTCTCATCGCATCATTGTTCTCTCTGCCCATCCGGGTCGGGTAAATCATATTGTCGACGTTGAGTTTTCGGATTCGGCTAGAACACTTTCCATCAGAGATGACCTTCAGTTTCATGATTATGTGTCGCAGGTGAGGAACTGTTTCAATGGAGGGGCAATAGATGAGGGTTAGGTTACCAACAAAAGACACCTTTTATTGGTTGGCGGGGTGCTTACTTCTTTGGGAATTAGCAGCTTGGTCAATCCGGAATGTGATTCCAGTAGCAAACCCGGAAACAAAATGGCCGTATTTATTTGAAGTAGTGATATATAGTATATCTAATGTTCCTACATTGGCACAGCAGGGAAGCATTACTTTCTCAAATGCTTTACTGGGGTTTAGTATAGGTGCTCTTGTCGGTATCATTTTGGCTCTGTTAATGAGCTTGTCTCAAGTTTTTGAAAAAATTGTAACCCCCTATATTATATCTTCGCAAATGATACCAATTATAGGGTTGGCTCCTATCGTCTTTGGTATTGTCCGGGATGCCGAGTTATCAAGAATACTGATGGCAGCCTATGTTACGTTTTTTCCAGTAACAATTAATATGTTATCCGGATTATACGGTGTGAAAAAGGAGGAACAGGAATTATTTCGCTCTTACGCGAGCTCGAAATGGTTCTATTATGTGAAATTGGCTATTCCTTCATCCTTGCCTCATTTATTTTCGGGTCTTAAGCTGGCGGCTCCATTATCGATGACTGCTGCGATGGTGGTTGAATTAATGGGGGCGCAAGATGGGATAGGAGTAGTAATGGTTAGTAGTTTATATTATGGTTCTTCTCAATCTAATATGTTTTGGGCGACGGTTCTAACCAGTGCGCTAATTGGCATGCTGGCTTATCTCCTTATCTCGCTATTGGAGAAAATGATTACTCCTTGGCAACCAGAGTTTAGAGGAAAGGAGAGGGAATAATGAAACTAGATCATCAAACGATTGCAAAAGTGAAACCCGTTGCTAAGTTTCCAGCCTTGGAATGGATTAAACGTAACCATATGAAATTTTATCCAGTGCTTGTCGGGCTTCTCTTTTTAATCATGTGGCAGGTGAAGCTTTTTCATAAGCTATTCGGGCTGGAACTTTATCAGTTGCCGATTCCATTAGATATCATACGGGAAATTCGAGTGGAATCAGATATTTTGCTTTTATATGCAGGCTTTACTGGAATTGAAATTTTGGGAGGGTTCCTGCTCGGCTCTTTTTTAGGATTTGTTCTAGCTGGCTTTGCTTCCTTTTTCCCTCATAGTGGTCGGGGCGGGGTCGCGCTTGTCGCAACACTAAATGCAATCCCGATTGTCGCGCTGGCTCCCATTATGAATAATTGGTTCGGTGATGGCGTTCTGTCAAGAATTGGTATTGTTACTGTGCTGACAATGGCGACAATGTGTGTCAATGCTTTTAAAGGGATGACTTCAATCGACAAATCCTATTTTGAATTGGCTAAAACGTACGCAGCGAGTAAATGGGAGATTTTCATAAAAATCAGGTTGCCCCATAGTCTCCCCAATATAGTAGCCAGTTTAAAAATCAACATGACGACAAGTATTATTGGTGCCATAGTTGGGGAGTTTTTTATCGCCTCTAGAGGTCTAGGCTATTTACTCTCTGATCAAATAAAGCTAGGAAATATGCCATTAGCCTGGGCTTGTATTACACTCGCTGCAATGATGGGCATTATTCTCTACTATCTTGTAGATCGACTGGAGCTAGTTCTCATGCCGTGGAAACGAAAATCACAACGAAGTTACTAACTTCCAAAAGGAGAAGATAATATGGATAAGAGAAAAAAATTTACATTTTGGACAAGCATGTTTCTGATGATTGCATTGTTATTAGCCGCATGTGGAAGTAATGAATCAGATTCTTCTTCCAATACGGATGAAACGAATGGAGGGGGAGAAGCCTCCACAGAACTGGACCCGGTCAACATACAATTGAAATGGGTGCCACAAGCACAATTTGCAGGAGTGTTTGTTGCTAAAGAAAAAGGCTTTTTTGAAGAGCAGGGGATTGATGTTGAAATCATTCCCGGAGGACCTGATGTTATTATCGAACAGCAAGTCGTTAATGGAGCTGCAGATGTGGGAATCACGGCAGTCGACAGTCTTTTGGTAAATCGGGATAATGGCTTGCCAATCATTTCAATTGGGCAGATCTTGCAAAAAAGCAGTAATCGCTTAGTCGCAAAGAAATCAACAGGAATAGACAGTGTCGAAAAGATGAAAGGAAAGAAAATAGGCAGCTGGATGGGCAGCCAGCAGTTTCAAGTACTTGCGTTTTTAGAAAAGCATGGACTTAATCCACAACTGGACATTGAACTTGTACGACAGGGTTTTACCATGGATCAGTTTTTTAACGATCAGTTAGATGTAGCTTCTGCCTCTATCTATAACGAATACCATGTTATTCTGGAAAACAGTTATACGGAAGATGACTTGTATGTCTATAGTGTAGAGGATGCGGGAACAGCGATGCTGGAGGATGTACTAATTGCTACTGAAGAATGGGCCGAGGATAATCGTGATTTGGCTATACGTACAGTAAGAGCGGTCATACAAGGATGGCAGTATGCGATAGAAAATCAGGAGGAGGCAATTGATATTGTGATGAGTGAAATCACAGACGGTTCCTCTACGCGTGAGCATCAAGAAACAATGCTTGAAGAAATTGCCAGATTAATCCTTCCGGAAGGTAGTTCACCTGATGAGATTGGGAAGATCAACCAGGAATCCTATGAGGTTACGGCAAAAATAGCAGAGGATTACGAACTGGTATCAGAAGCGATTGATTTAGCAAGCGTGTATGACGAAACAATTCCGGAAGAGGCGATTGCAGGGATGGAATAGTCAGATTTTGAAAGGTACAAACGATAAACAAGTAAAGAACGGTTAGAGTCAATTCTGTTAAATTTTGGATATATCATTTAGTGAAGAGTGGTGGAATTAAAGGGAATCCGGTAGACCGGCGACGTTAGTTTTGTCTGCTTGTCTACCGGATTTCCTTTTTAATCTGTCAATATGTAAGAGAAATTACAGCACCTAAGCTGTGAACATTTTCCCGTGAATGATCCATTCGGCCAGCAGCAGGTTGATGATCCAGCAGAGCCAGACGGCGATCGTGTAGGATGCCCCGTAAGAAAAACCGACTGCATGATGACTAATGGCGACAATGATATAAATCGTCATGTTGGCGAAGGAAAGCAGGAAGCTCCTTGTTATCCAGCGGCTGTGCAGAGCGATCTGTCGTTTCCTTGCATAGAAATAGCCGAGAAATGTGGTGACGAGCCACAGTGTATTTAATATAAGAAACCCGATGGTGCTGATCCAGCCTCCTGTTGCAAAAAAGGAGACGTAGACACCGGGAATGAAATTCAACAAAATCGACAGCACATAAATTCGGCCATTCCAGCGGTGAAAGCTCAGCGACTTTTGCCGAAGCGCCTTAATCGCGCCGAGGGGGCCGGTTATCAGAGAGAGGATGGCAAGAGCAATGTGAAGCCGGACCATCAGCAGCCAAAGCGCTTCATTTGTAAGCAGTTGATCCTTGCGGGAAAGAAAAGAATTCAGGCTTGGATCAACGATGAAGTTTTTTGAGAAGGTATGCAGCACCCACATCAAAGAGAAGGAACCGAGCGCGATTATTATCATTTTTTTCATAAATGAGGTCTCCTTTCTAAGAAAACAGCTGACGGTTCGTCATGATGAACAAAGAAGCAATAATCATTAACGCTGTCAGCCAGCTGTACGCTCTCACTTTTGCGAGATTCGGCCGATCTTCAGCGCTTATCTGCTTCAATTGTTTTGTCATCATCCCGATCAATCCGGCTGCCAGGATGAGCAAGGATACAGACAGTCCGACCCAGAGCATGGAAGGGTGGGCAGAATAGTAGACGACAAGCCAGCCTCCTGTCACGAATAAAGAAAGCAAGGCATAATGACCGGCCCGGGTCAAGCTGATAATCGTTTGCAGGGCTGCCTTTCGCTCCTTGCCTGTCCGGCGGGTAACTGTGTGAACGACGAAGGGCAGCGAAAGGAAGCTGCCGAGAAACAAGGCACTGGCGACATGAACGAAAACAAGTAAAGAATACATAGTCGTCACCTCGCTAGGAAGTCCGTCTGCCTGTTAATCTCGATGCTGGAAGCAGACCGGCTTTTGCCTCTCCATGGAGATGGTTATTATCGATCACTACGCGGAACTTAAGCGAAAGCCGCATTGGTTTAGTGACATTCATCGACCACGTGCCCTCGTTTCCTTTAAAGGTGAGCTGTTCTAAGCGGACGGTTTCCTCTCCTTGTGTCGCTGTCCCGGTGAGCCGGCCATCCTTGTTGGTGAAGCTGAATAAAACGTGCTGCTTTCCTATTGGGGTAGCGATTGTCGCCTCCCAATCTCCCTCAATGGTTGGACTGGCATCCGCTTTAGGTAGAGCGGGGAATTCATCTTCCGCTTGCGGCTCTGTCTCTAGCGGGGTGCTGCCGCTATTACTCCAGACCGTTCCTCGGCGCTCATAGGCAAACAGCTGTTCAACAGCGTGGGCAATTCGCGGCCCAAGCTCCCGTTCGACCAAATATAGACCCACATCCAGTCCCGACGTGACACCGCCGCCGCTGACAAGATCGCCATCATCGACGACGCGGGCGTGAACAGGAATGGCGTCCATCGCTTTTAATAGCTCCATTCCGAGATGGTGGGTGACGGCATGACGTCCCGCTACTAATCCGGCCATCGCTAAAATAAGCGAGCCGCCGCACACTGTCGCGAGCAGAAGATCAGGCTTTCCCGCCGCCTCTTTAAGAAGAGGACCTAATTCTGTATTGGCGGCCTGCTGTAATTTGTGCGGGATCGAGTCCGGGCCGTCATCAACCGCTCCAGCCGCCCCTGGAACGAGGATCAGGCCGTCACGCGTTGGATCGAGTCCGGCGTTCGCCTGAAGAGGCAGCTGGTTAACGCCACTGCGTACAAGCCGCGCTCCTTCGGCCGAGACGAGCTCGACCGTGACTTCTTGGTCGCAGCAGGCCGCAGCCGCTGTGAATACTTCATATGGGGCGATGACGTCCAATACATCAAAGCCATCAAACAGGACAATCTGAATATGCATGGTGGGGACCTCCGTTTTGAAAGTTAGCTTTATACAAAATGAGAATAGCAATCATCTGTCTCAAAATAAGGAGCAAAAGCATCACAAAAGGATCACAACTTGTTACGTTCGTTTGTTGCCTGCGGGAAAAATGGTAAACTGGTTGTGGTTGAAAGGGGTGGGGATCGATGAAGCATACGGTGTTAATCGTCGACGATGATCAAAGTATTGTTGAACTGTTACGGGATTTTTTACGAAATGACGGATTTGAAGTGAAAACAGCCTATGACACCGGACAAGCGCTGGTGTTGTTTGCTGAAAGCACGATCGACTGTATGATCGTTGATATTATGATGCCGGGACCGGACGGCTTCGAATTATGTCGTCATATTCGTCAAAAAAGCGACGTGCCGATTTTGTTTCTAAGTGCCCGCAGCGACGATGTTGATAAAATTCGCGGTCTCGCTCTCGGAGGCGATGATTATATCGTCAAAACAGCTTCGCCAGGGGAGATCGTAGCCCGGGTGAAAGCTGTTTTGCGCCGTGTGTCCAGCCAGGGCCGAAAAAGCATGGTACTGCATTACGGCGGGCTTAGCTTGAATGTATCGACGCGAGAAGTAAAGATCGATGGCAGACAGGTCTCGCTCACTCCGAAGGAATACGAACTATTAAAGCTGCTGGCCGAGCATCCTAAGCAGGTGTTTACATATGAACAGCTGCTTGAGAAGTTTTGGGCCGGAGTTGGCGATAAACATACCGTGCGCGTCCATCTCAGCAGACTGCGCGAAAAAATTGAAGCGGAGCCAAATGAGCCGCAATATATCGTCAATGTTTGGGGGATTGGCTATCGCTTTATAGGAGAACGAGATGAAAACGATTCGGATTCGTAAATTTACCTTGCTCAGCTTATTTTTTATTTCTCTTGTTCCGTGGGTGTTCTTAGTGACTGCTCATGTCATCAACACAAAGACTTTCAGCTTTGATCCGACGGACTCTCAGCAAGCCAATCTTAAACAGACAGCGCGGCTGATTGAAGCTAATATGAAAAACTGGACAGATCAAGCCTGGCAAATGCAATTTTCCGCTTACTTGCAAGAGCAGGATGTTGAAGCGGAGATCGTTTCAGCTGCGGGTGAGGTGATTTTTCAATCAAATGCTGCGGGTGAGAGGCGTTTTACAATAAGTGAACAATTTTCGCTTGTCGAAGATGGAAACGTCACAGCCCGTGTCGTCGTTTATCAGCAAAATTCCCGGGCGATTCAGCTGATCGCGGCGTTTGCCGGATTTCTTCTGGCGCTGTTTCTCATTGGTCTGGCGATGAGGCGCTGGATCATCACACCGCTCGAGCAATTAAGCTTTAACGCGCGCCGACTGGCGGATGGGGATTTTGAGGTGGAGCTGCCTTCATCGAGAATGAAGGAAATCGCCGATGTTCGCGACGGGTTTCAAGTGATGGTGAGAGGACTTACGGAGTCGTTCCGGAAACAGATTGAGCTTGAAGAAGAGCGCCGCTTTGTCATTGCAGCGGTCGCCCATGATCTGCGCACTCCTTTATTCGCCCTGCGCGGCTATTTAGATGGACTGGAGCAGGGAGTCGCCCGGTCGCCGGAGCAAATCTCAAAATATGTTGCGGTCTGCAAGGAAAAGTCGGCTCAGCTTGACCATCTCGTGGAAGAGCTGTTTACGTTTACGAAGACGGATTATAGGGAAAGCCCGCTTCAACGAAAGCTTGTGGACTTCGGCCAGGTGTGCAAGCAAGCGGTCGATACGATCACACCGCAGGCGCGGCAACGGGATGTATCTATTTTAGTAAAAGAGGCTGAGGCATCATGCTCTGTTCTAGGAGACGCGCATTTACTGGAACGAGCGCTCACGAATATGTTGGATAATGCAGTGCGGCATTCCCCTCAAAATGGTAAAATTGTTATCGAATATGAACAGATAGCTGGAAATGTCAGCTTTACGTTCCGTGATGAAGGCATGGGCTTCACCGCTGAAGAGCTTCAGCATGTTTTTGCACCATTGTACCGCGGCGAGGAATCGCGTAATCGGGCGACCGGCGGAGTTGGATTAGGATTAACGATTGCCCGGAGAATTATGGAGGAGCACGGCGGCGAGCTGCATGTCGCTAATCATCCAGATGGAGGAGCAGTGCTGAGCGGCCGTATTCCTGCCGCTTCTGAATAGGAGAGAGGATGGGCGCGATGGAAAAATTTTATTATGCGGTGACATATGATGTTTGCAAGCATGACGATTTTTGTATTGATATGAATGAATATCCGGTCGAGTCAGCCGCAGGGATGAAAGAGCAAGCGGGCATATTAGCTTATCAGGATAAAGCCTCTTTAGTCAGAATCTACGAAACGGATACAGGGGAATTGGAAGGTGGCAAACTGTATAAGGAATACACATTTCCACAATATGATTGTGGCTGCGGAAACTAGCAGAAAATTAGTTTTCCTGCTGAAGCACAAACGTCGCTAGGAAGAGTCTCAAAAGGTTGAATAAAGCCCTTTTGAGGCTTTTTCTTGTTTCGCGTTAACAATTCCTTAAAAAGATTTTTACGATTTATTAACCTTTCATACTTGGTGCCAAGGTATTTTAGAAGAAAGACTTGCTTCAAGGAGGTTGCCATGAAAGTAGAACTCCATTGCCACACGAATATCTCCGATTGTCCGCTGCCGATTGAGGCTGTCCTGGCACTGGCTCTCGAACAGGGGGTAACACATGTGGCTATAACGAACCATGACACAACGAAGGGACTTGAAGAGGCGATGGAAACAGGCCGGACGATGGGGATCGAAGTGATTCCGGGAATTGAGGTTTCCGGCTTTGATTTTAGCAGAGAGAGACGTGTTCACATTTTAGGATATTTTATTGAACCGGGACATTGGAAAATCGATGCAGTTTGCCGGCCACTGTTGGAACAAAGACACCGCGCTTCTCAGAAGATGACAGAGCGCCTGCTGGCAGCCGGCTATGAGATTACATGGGAACGCTGCCTGGAGCTGGCCGAAGGAGGAACCGGCGTGTACAAGCAGCATATTATGCAGGCGCTGATTGAAGCGGGGTATACGGATTCAATTTATGGACCGCTCTATAAAAAGCTGTTTAGCCGTGGTCAAAATGGAGAAGAGCCGGGGATTGCCTATATTCCAATGAATTATATTGATGCTAAGACGGCTGTAAAGGTGATTCGGCTGGCGGGAGGGGTGCCGGTGCTTGCTCATCCTGGACAATATCGCAATTTTGAGATGGTTCCGGAATTGGTGGAAGTGGGCTTAGAAGGGATCGAGGTCTGGCATCCGCTGCATACAAAAGAGCATGAGCAACAAGCAATGGAGCTCGCCAGCAAATATGAGCTCGTGAAGACGGGCGGTTCGGATTTTCATGGCTCATATGGGGAAGCTCCGGTGCTGTTAGGAAGCAAAAGCCCAGGGGTGGAAGCACTTGAGTCACTCAAATTAAGAAAAGAAAGATTGGGTGTATAATATGGTACTTATTGATCAAACGAAAAAAGAAAAAGAGCTTTCCACACTGCCTAATATTGAAGAGTCGAGCCGAATTATCAAAAGTGAGATCGGGGAGTGGACGTCAATTGGTCCTAATAATCGGATTGTCGAATCTTCGTTTGGTGACTACACATATACGATGGAGGATGTGACTGTCAATTATACGGAAATTGGCAAGTTCAGTTCGATCGCTTCTCATGTTTGCATTAATCCTGTTCAGCACCCGATGGACCGAGTTACTCAGCATCATCTGACCTATCGTAAAGCAGCATATCGTTTTGCGGAAAACGATGATGAGGCCCTGTTTGACTGGCGCCGTACTCACAGGGTGAAAATTGGGCATGATGTCTGGGTCGGACACGGGGCGATTATTATGAAGGGTGTTGAAATCGGCACAGGAGCTGTCGTTGGCTCCGGCGCGATCGTCACCAAAAACGTCGAGCCTTATACAATCGTCGTTGGCTCTCCTGCCAGACCGATTAAGAGAAGATTTTCAGAAGAGGTGGCCAATAAATTGCTTGAAATTGCCTGGTGGGATTGGTCGAGAGAAAAGCTTGAAGAGCATTTTGAAGAGCTTAATGATGTTGATGCTTTTTTGAAGAGGCACGGATGATGACGGCGGCATGAGCCGGTAGTAGCCGTTTCGAAGTTCAAGCCTGTCGGTTAAAAGCAGGTTCGAAGGGAGCGATGTCAAATGTCCGAAAAAGCGATGCTGGTTGATCGACTGATTGCGGAAATACAGGCAGGCAACTATAAACCTAACGATAAACTGCCGTCGGAAAATGAGCTGGCAGATGATTGTAACGTACCAAGAATCGTGGTACGCAAAGCATATGAAAGGTTGCAGGAGCTCGGCTATATTTTTTCTGTGCAAGGAAAAGGGAGCTATGTCCAAAATAAAAAGCTGCAAATTCCGCTCATATTGACTGGGGATACGAGCTTTAGTGAAAAGATGAGGGAGCTGAATTATGATTTTGAAACGAAGAATCTGGCCTGCGAAAAGATTCCATATGATTCTTTCATCTATCATGTTCTCCGGGTAAAAAAAGAGGAGACGGTATACAAAATCAGCCGGCTGCGTGTAGTTGAAGGCTATCCAATAGCTGTACATACGTCGTTTTTATCTCAATCTACTTTTGCCAACATTGAGCGGGAAGGAACAGAGATTACTTCAACCTTTCACTATTATCGGCAGCACGGCTATACCGAGTTTGAACCGATGAAGAGTCAACTTAGCGTCGTCTTCCCAACGAAAAAGGAAAGAGAGCTCTTAAAATGTCCAAGCCTCGTTCCACTTCTGCTGCTGGAATCCGGCTGCACGGATCGAAAGTCCGGAACCGTTCTTGAATATTCGAAAATCATGTACCGAAGCGACTGTTTTACGTATCTTATTTAAAGAGCTGGAGGCTGGTCGAAAGGAGGAAAAATCACCTTTTGACCAGCCTTCTTATCATGCGGTAAGTTTTTCGGTAATACCTTGTCACCTCTCCCCGTTACGTTCACCGAGTGGCGTTATGATTCCGTCCATACTGACTGAATTTTTCTTCTGGCGATAGTCCTCTAATTCTTGCTTACTTTTATTTTCAGCCCATTGATGAAGGGTATCCCGCTCACCATCGTATGAATAGAAAGGCACGCTAAATCCACAAGAAGTTTTTACCGTTTCAATTCGGGCTCTCACAATTTGCCGGGCGCCAGGAAGGATGTTGAAATGCGGCGCCACCTCATCCCATTCTGCAGTACCTGGCAATAGTACCTCGCCCCAGCCGTAAAGGCGTAAGATCAGCGGAGGACCTTCAAACGCTGCGAACATAAAGGTGATTCTGTGATTTTCTTTTAAATGGGCGCTCGTTTCATTTCCGCTCCCGGTCAAATCTAAATACGCGACATCATTCGGCGAAAGAATTCTCAGGACATCATATCCTTTTGGAGAGATGTTGACATGTCCGTCCCCGGATAAAGGTGCTGAACCGACAAAAAACATTCGTTGCTTGCGGATAAATTCTTCGTGACCCGGCAGAATGGATGAATAAACTTTTGCCATTATATCGTCCCCTTTTTCTACTATGCTGTTAAAGCCTGTCGTCTTATTACCCTATGGGGTAACCACACCTTTTGCTGTTTTAATTTTCTTAATAGTATGGTGTTTTCTTTACTAAAGTCAATGGGATCCTTTCGGAATAAATGTGCTTCGTTGATAAATTCCCTCGTCTTAACACGTTTTACAAAAACGATACAAACTTCACTGTTCTTTAACGTGCGCGCACTTGGCAACAAGATACAGTATAGTTGTCAAGCAAAACGTTCGACGGAGGTCTTTATATGAAAAGAAGACGCAGAACTGAAATTCTAATAAATGGCTCGCCGAGTCTAGCAGAAGAGATGGCGGAGAGCATTCTTGAAAGCTATGAAGTGAAGGTCATTCAGAAGCCGGAGCATGGGCTGGTGATGATGAAAGTCCG
Source organism: Halalkalibacter oceani (assembly GCF_040544555.1). Lineage (NCBI taxonomy): Bacteria > Bacillati > Bacillota > Bacilli > Caryophanales > Bacillaceae > Halalkalibacter > Halalkalibacter oceani. Next base: position 20,819 of record NZ_JBEPKD010000004.1, on the reverse strand, counting down.
GGAAACCTCAAAAAAGAGCCTGTTTTATCCCGGGGAAGTGTTAGTAACCGAATGCAAGGTACAAGTGGAAGGAAAGGTAGGCATTGGCATTGTGACTGGGGACAAGCCGGAACTGGCGCGGCATCTGGCGATCATTGATGCTGGGTATCAAGCAAATGTTCCTGAAACGATGAAATGGGACGGTCTGCTTGGAAATGAGGAACAAGCGATTGCTCAGGCGAAAGCAGTAGAGAAGCAGTCAATTTTAAAAACGAAGGTTAATTTTGAAACGATGGATGTTTCGTAAGGAGGGACAGATGGTGACATTCGATTATATTCATGATATCCAGACTGTTTACCGGAAAGTGGTGAATGCTACTTCACGGCCAGGACAGCTGGCTGATTTAGCGGAGGAAGTGGCGTTGCTTGAGGAGGATGGCAAAAATGATTGCCCGGCTTCATTTTTACTGCTGGCATTAACGTTATTTGATCAGGAAGTGACGTTTGCAGTCATGTCAAAAAAAGCGGAAGTCATATCAAAAATTCTGAATCAATTTACATATGCGAAGCCGGTTGCCATCGAGCAGGCGGATTACATCTTAATTCTTCAGGATGCGGGGGAAGGCGCTTTACAGGAAGCCATCGGAAAGGCGAAATCCGGCACGTTAAGAAATCCGCATACATCCGCCTCACTCATTGTCGAAGTGGAAAAGGTATCGAATAACCAAACGTTGCAGCTGAAAGGGCCTGGCATTCGGACAACGGCGTTTATCGATGTCAAGACTAGCGAAAAATGGTTAGAGCTCCGGCAAATGAAAAACAGGGAATATCCGCTTGGCGTTGATTTCCTCTTTATTGATCAGGAGCAGCAGCTTTTGGCTCTGCCGCGCACTACACAAATTTCTGAAAACAGGGTGATCGTCTAATGGGCTATGTAGCAGTTAAAGGCGGAACGCAGGCGATTGAAGAGTCGATTAAGCGCTTGAAATTTGAACGGGTGCAGCAAGGAAAAACAATTGAAATTGACAGAATAAAAGCCGGGATGCGAGGACTGATCGATCAGGTGATGTCAGAAAGCAGTCTGTACGATGAGACGCTGGCTGCGATTGCGATTAAGCAGGCGGAAGGAAATCCGGAGGAAGCGGTTTTTCTATTAAGGGCGTACCGCTCGACGGTTCCACGCAAGCATTATTCCAGAGTGATTGAATCGAGCGACATGAGGATTGAACGCCGAATTTCGGCCTGCTTTAAAGATATTCCGGGTGGACAAATTCTCGGGGCAACAACCGATTATACTCACCGGCTGCTCGATTTTCAATTAATGAAGGAAACCGATGAAAGCATAAAGGACTGGCTGAAAGAATACAGCAGCGAGAGCTCGCTGGATCAAGGAGCGAATGATGCTGCTCAAACGGTGCCGAAAGTGCTCGATTATTTGCGCAAGGAAGGCTTGCTTCCTCCATGTGACAATAACGATCAAGAGCCGGATGATGTCACCCGCGACAGTCTTGAGTTTCCATCGACGAGAAGCCAAAGGCTGCAAATATTAACAAGGGGACAAACCGGGGCGGTCACGTCCTTTGCCTATTCGGTTATCCGCGGCTACGGGGATTTGCATCCAACTGTCGGTGAGCTTCGTGCCGGGTACCTGCCGGTTACGATCAATCATCCGACGGCGGACAGTGAGGACGAGGCAGATGGTTACTATATCGGCGAAGTGAAAGTGACTGAAGTCGAAATGCTGATGCCGGTCACAGTTGAGAAGGAATATGGAAAAAAGGAAATGGAGTTTGAAATCGGCTATGGCCTTTGCTTCGGCCAAAACGAGACAAAGGCGATCGCGATTGGAATTTTAGATTATTGTCTCGAATATCCGAATGATGAGTTTCCAAGTCATAATGAAGAATTTGTCCTCTATCATATCGATTCCGTAGAGTCAACCGGCTTCATTTCGCATCTTAAAATGCCGCATTATGTGACGTTCCAATCGAAGCTGGACAGTGTCCGGAAGACAAAAAAAGACGAAAAGCAAGAGGTGAGAAGCTGATGAATCCGGCCTATAATTTTGCTTTTTTTGATGAAGGCTCGAAACGGGAAATTCGCCGCGCCACACTAAAGGCGATCGCGATTCCAGGCTACCAGGTTCCCTTTGCCTCCCGTGAAATGCCAATTGGCAGGGGCTGGGGTACCGGCGGCTTGCAGTTAACGCTCTCCCTCATTGGCAGAAACGATATTTTAAAAGTGATTGACCAGGGTTCCGATGAATCGGTTAATGCCGTCAATATTAAAAAGCTCGTCGTTGATACAACAGGCGTGGAGACGACGGAACATACAGCGGAGGCGACGCTGATCCAGTCGAGGCACAGAATTCCGGAAGTGCCGCTGACGAGTGAGCAAATTCTAGTCCTTCAAGTACCGCTGCCGGAGCCGCTGCGCTATTATGAGCCGAGCGAAAGTGTCACGAAGAAGCTCCATGCTGAGAAAGAATACAGCGGGGCGTGGCTGATGCTCTTTGAGCAGATTATGAAATACGGCAGCATGACGACCGGAGCCGACCATCCCGTTCTCGTCCATGATCGTTATGTCATGGCGCCAAGTCCGATTCCGCGCTTTGATAATCCGAAAATGAACGAAAGTGAGGCGCTTATTTTGCTCGGGGCCGGACGTGAAAAGAAAGTGTACGCCGTTCCTCCTTACACAAAGGTTGTCTCACTTGATTTTGACGATTATCCGTTTGCCCCGGAAACCTTTGCGGATAAGCAATGCCGACTGTGCGGCTCGACGGGGGTATTCTTGGACGAGCTGTTCGACGAGGGAGCTGATGAGGCAGTCTATCAATGCAATGATACGAGCTACTGTCTTGAAAAATTAAATGCGGCTGAGGTGAACTAAATGACTGAATTTGAAGTTCCGGTGTTATCGGTAAGGAATTTGCATAAGCAGTATGGACCCGGCTGCGAGCATTGCCGCGGTGGGCAATCGGCAACCTTAGTGAAAAATCACTGCCAGGTTTGTGGAACGGTTTACGCCTGCCGAAATGTTTCCTTTGATGTCTTTCCAGGCGAGGTGCTAGGAATTGTCGGGGAGAGCGGCAGTGGAAAATCGACGCTGATGCAGTGCCTTTATTTTGACCAGGAAGTCACGAGCGGAGAAGCGTTTGTCAGCGCTTTTGAAAATGGCGAAGAAAACTTATTTGAGCAGTCCTCCCAGCAGCAGCGCTATATTCGCAATCACATTATGGGAAAGGTCTATCAAAATCCGCTGCTAGGCTTACGGATGAATTTCTCCTCAATCGGCAATATTGCCGAGAAGCTGATCGCGGCAGGCAGCCGTGACGTCGGCATGATGGAGAACAGGGGAGCGGAGCTGCTTAATAAGGTGAATATTCCTGTTCATCGCCGGAAAGAAGCACCGAAAAATTTTTCGGGAGGGATGCAGCAGCGCGTGCAGATTGCCAAGGCGCTTTCCAACAATCCGCCTTTGCTGCTGCTGGATGAAGTGACAACGGGACTTGATCTTTCTGTTCAGGCGAGCGTTCTCGATTTAATTAAAGGCCTTCAGCGCGAGCTGAACATTAGTATGGTCCTCGTCTCCCATGATTTAGGCGTGATCCGGATGCTGGCGGACCGTACGCTCGTCATGCTGGATGGAATGGTGATTGAGCAAGGCTTGACCGACCAGATTTTGGAGGATCCACAGCACCGTTATACCCAGCAATTGGTCCACTCCCTGCTTTAACGTCGGCCAACATTCTGAAGGTTAGGAGGAAATGCTTTTGTATGTAATCACAAATGGAAGATTGATCACCGAGGATACGGTGTTGCACGGCTATGATCTTTTAATTGAAGAAGACCGGATCGCCAGAATTGCTCCAATTGGGGAGATCAAGTTCAGGGAAGGAATGGAAATCATTGATGCGGGAGGCGGTTTTGTTTCTCCTGGCTTTATCGATATTCATTCAGACTATATTGAGCATATGGCAGCCCCTCGTCCAACGTCGCTGATGGATTTTAATTTGAGCTTAAGAGAAACAGAGAAGGAATTAATCGGGCACGGGATTACGACAATGTTTCATTCTCTTTCGCTTTTTAAAGGAACGGAGTATGAATACAAACCGATTCGCGAGCCGGAAAATGTCCGGAAATTTATCGATTTAATTGAGCAGAGTCATAAAACGAAGCATCTTGTCCGCCATCGGTTTCATGCCAGATTTGAGATTGATAATATCGGTGAGGTTGATAATCTAAAGCGCTACATCGCTGAAAAGAAAGTCCATTTAGTTTCCTTTATGGATCATACGCCGGGACAGGGGCAATACCGTCATTTAGAAATTTATCGTCAAACGGTAAAAAGCTATAACAATGTGAGCGACGCCTCGATTGACGTGATGATTCATAATCACCAGACGAAGGAAAAGCTTTCGATGGAGAGCATGCAGGAAATCGCCGAGCTTGCTCACGAGCACCGGATTGCGGTAGCTTCGCATGATGATGACACACTTGAAAAACTGGAGCTTGTCCACAGCTTCGGTGCGACGATCAGTGAATTTCCAATCACGCTTGAAGTGGCTGAAAGAGCGCGGGAGCTTGGGATGTATACGATTGCCGGGGCCCCGAATGTTCTGCTCGGCGGATCGCATAGCGGAAATCTTTGCGCGGCAGAAGCCATTCAAAAAGAGTCAATTGATATATTGTGCAGCGACTATTATCCTGCGGCGATGCTTCACTCTGTCTTTGCCCTGGTTGACAAATATGGAATGGACCTGGCGGAAATGATGAAGCTTGTCACGATCAACCCGGCTAAAGCAGTCAAAATGGATCATGAGATTGGCTCTGTTCGCGAAGGGAAAAAAGCCGACCTGCTCATTATTGAAAAAATCAGCGATCAGTTTCCAGTTATTACGAGTGTCTTTGTCGATGGACAACTGATTCAGAAAACAAACTATCGGATATAAAGCTTGTTTCCAGCTTCTGAAGAGGTCGCAGCTGGGAAAGAAATAAGAAAGCGGGTGAGCATGTTGGAATCTCTTCTGGAAATTAAAGGGTTATCGAAGTCGTTTGACCTCCATAATTTAGACAAGCATATCCGGGCGGTCAGCGATATTGATATTCAAGTGAAGGAAGGCGAATTTGTCGGTATTACCGGGAAAAGCGGAAGCGGAAAGTCGACGATTTTAAAGTGCCTCTACGGCACGTACCGGATTCAGGAAGGAAGCATTTCGTACGAGTCGAAAGCTTTTGGCCCGCTTAATCTGGCTGAGGCGACCGAGCGGCAAATGCTTTATTTACGAAAGCATGAAATCGGCTATGTGTCCCAATTTCTAAATGTAATGCCAAGAACGACAGCGAGGCAGCTTGTTAAGCAGGCGATTTTGGAGATGGGAGAAAATCAGCAGCTTGCAGAATTGGAAACTGAAAAGATTCTCGCCCATTTTGAATTAGATCCAGCCTTATGGGACAGTTACCCAGCTACGTTTTCGGGAGGTGAAAAGCTCAGGCTTAATATTGCAAGAGCGATGGTCAAAAAGCCGCGGCTGCTTCTGCTTGATGAGCCAACCGCAAGTCTTGACCAAGAGTCGAAAATGAAAGTTAAGCTTCTGATTGAACAGCTGATGAAGGAAGGAACGACGATTTTGGGAATTTTTCATGATCTTGAGTTTATGAATCATCTATGTGACCGTGAGTATAACATGCAAGATGGAGTATTCTCTTATTCTACCAAATTTACTAACTTTTAATAATTGCTAATATCGTCTTAATAGTAGGTTGACAATTACGAGCTATAGTAGAATGGGAAATTAAAAAAGTGAGGAGATTTTATGATGAAAAAATCATTGCTATATGTACTGACGTTCATTTTGCTATTCATTGCTGGTTGTTCTTCTTCAGGTATAGCAGGACAAGACAGTATCACAATTGCCTGGCTTCCGAATGAATCCGGCACAGATTTGACAGACACACGTGATGAAATTGGTAGAATGATTGAAGAGAAGACGGGCGCAGAAGTTACGCATCAAACGACAACGGATTATATTGTGGCGATCGAGGCAATTGCTAACGGAAATGCGGACATGGCTTACTTAGGGGCGCAAGGGTACATTGAAGCGAAAAATAAAAATGACCAGGTTCTTCCGCTCGTCGTCCCGTCCGGTGAGTCCGGTACGTTGGACGACGCGATTTACTATAGCTGGCTTGCTGTAGAAATAGAAAATGCTGATGAGTACAAAAATGGTGATGAGTTCGCGATTGACAACATCCAAGGAAAGAGATTCTCGTTTGTCTCAAACAGTTCAACCTCAGGCTTTCGGGTTCCTTCCACTGGAATTGTCGATTATTTCAGCGAACAGCCTGGCTTTGAAGATGTAACGGCAGACGATCTGCTTGAAGGTGGCGACAATCATTTCTTTAGTGATGTACTGTATGGCGGTTCTCATCAAGGTTCAGCGGTCAATCTGCTATCTGGGAATGTCGATGTTGCTGCATTTTGTGATACATGCGTCAATAACTACGTTGAATTGATCGAAGGCGAAGAAAACCGGCCGGGGGCGATTTATAAAGTAAGAGAGGACGCGGCAGAGCCGTTCAATACGGTAACAGGGAAAGAATTTATCCTTATTTCCGTCACTCCTGTGTTAAACGCACCATTTGTCATTAATGGGGACAACATTAACGAAGAGATGCAAGCAGAGCTGCTTGAAGTTATGACATCTGATGAGGTGGCGAACAATGAGAAGATTTTCGTGCCTGAGGACTCAGATTTTTCCGGATTGTTTTCAAAAACAGCGGACGAGCGTTTAGTTGAAGTTGAGGACGCCTGGTTTAATCCGATTCGCGAGCTTTCTAACTAAAAGGATAAGAGGAGAGTTAACTATGACAGCCTTACTTGAAATCAATCATCTGTCCAAACAATTTGGAAATGATACAAAGGCATTATCTGATGTTAGCTTCTCCGTCAACGAAGGAGAGTTTGTTTCCATCATCGGTCCATCCGGTGCGGGGAAATCGACTCTCCTCCGCTGTATCAATCGGATGATTGATGCCTCACACGGAGAGATTACCTTTGATCGGATCGACGTCATGAATGTTAAAAAGAAGGACTTAAAAAAGGTGCGAACGAAAATCGGAATGATTTTTCAGCATTATAATTTAGTGAATCGCTTAAGTGTGATCGAAAATACGCTTCATGGAACGCTTGGGAAAAAGTCAACTTTAGCGGGGGTTCTCGGCCTATACAGTCAGGCGGAAAAAGAGCAGGCGATCAGAATTTTGTCGCTTCTTGGGCTGGAGGACTTCATCTACAAACGGGCTGACCAGCTGAGCGGAGGTCAGAAGCAGCGCGTCGGCATTGCGAGGGCGCTCGTTCAGGATCCGCGGATGCTTTTATGCGATGAGCCGATTGCCTCACTTGATCCAAATTCGGCAAAAACAATTATGGATCATCTCCGGACGGTTTCAACAACGATGGGGATCACTGTTCTCGTCAATCTTCATCAAGTCGATGTTGCGCTGAAATATTCGGATACGATTATCGGCATTAACAAGGGCCAGGTCGTCTACAATGGAACCCCGAAAGAGATGACAAAAGAAGACATTCAGCAAATTTACGGATCCGAGGCTGAAGATCTAATCTTTGACATAGGAGGCATCCATGCAAGCTGATTTTTTTGCACGAAAAAGGAGAAACACTCTCGGATTTCTGCTCGTCTTAGGGTTGATCACACTCGGTGCGATCCTCATTACTGAGTATAATATTGTCAGAGGGTTTGAATCATTTCCGCGGGCTGTTATATGGGCACTTGGGAATTTTTATCCGACGCAGGAATCCTTATCGCGGCTGCCGGGTATTTTAAACAGTTTAATTGAAACGCTGCTCGTATCGATTGCGGCGACAACGCTTGGTGCGATGTTTGCGCTCCTATTTGCTGTACTCGGTTCAAACACGACTCGCGTCAATGCGTTCTTCGGTAGTATTTGCCGCGGGATCGCGACGGTCTTTCGGAATATTGATGTGGCAGCCTGGGCGATGATTCTGCTTTTTTCCTTTGGTCAAAGCTCATTAACCGGCTATTTCGCCCTGTTTTTTGCTTCGTTTGGTTTTTTAACAAGATCCTTTGTCGAAACGATTGATGAAGTAAGCGGGGGTTCGGTTGAGGCATTAAGAGCGACTGGAGCAAGCTATTTTTCAATCATTGCCCAATCGGTCGTTCCATCCAGTCTTCCGCAAATGATCAGCTGGGTTCTCTTTATGATTGAAACGAATGTCCGCAGTGCGACGCTCATTGGCCTTTTAACAGGTTCCGGCATCGGGTTTACCTTTAATCTGTATTACAAAAATCTGAATTATGATATCGCCGCCCTTGTTGTAATTGCGATTGTCGTCGCCATTCTCCTTATTGAAGCCGTATCAAATTATGTAAGGAGGGTGATTTTATAGTGGGTGCCAAGGAGCAAATGATCGGAGAAAAGCCGCTGCTTCCTTCAGGAAAGCGCCTGAAAGTTAAAGTCTTAACGAAGTCGACGATTGTGATCAGGCTGACGCTGTTGACGCTGGCGTTCCTGACGGTCTATGCTTTTTTCAGCTTCGATTACAAGGAAATCAATTTTTTTGAGGCGTTGCTTATCACATTCGCGAACTTGAAAGCAATGTTTGTTGAACCTCATTTTCAGCATTTTACGTTCGGACATGCGGTTCATCAAGTTTTTATTACACTGGGTCTTGCTTTTTTAACAACATTATTTGGAGCGATCATCGCTGTCTTTCTCGGCCTGCTGGCCGCCGAGAATTTAACGTCAAAGCGCGTCTCTGCCGTCATTAAAGGTCTTGTTGCTTTTATCAGGGCCGTACCGACCGTGTTATGGGTTCTTATCTTTGCTGTCGCCGCAGGGCTCGGCAGTGTCGCCGCCGTCATCGGCATGACATTTCATTCTGTCGGCTATTTGGTGAAAGCTTACTCAGAATCCTTTGAGGAGCTTGATAAAGGAGTCGTTGAAGCGTTGCAGGCGAGCGGAGCAGGCTTTTGGCAAATCATCTTTCAGGCTGTCATTCCATCCTCCCTCACCTATATGATTTCCTGGACATTCCTGCGCTTTGAAATCAATTTCGCCGTTGCGGTGGCGATGGGAGCGGCCGCCGGAGCCGGAGGAATCGGCTTTGACATGTTCATGGCAAGTAATTTTTACCTCGATATTCGCGAAATCGGCACGATTACTTACTTTATCCTTATCATTGCCGTTATGCTCGAGATCGTCGCCACACAGTTTAAGAAAAAATTGAAAGTAAATGGATGAATTGAGACGGGGTGTGTTAAAAAGGAGGCTTCCTTTTGACACATCCTGTCTTTTTTAATGAAAAAATTGAAAGAATTCCATTATAATAAGAGGTGAGTGATAGTATGATAGTGATTAATTAACAAAAGCAGAATAAAGAGGAGGGGTTGGATGGCTCATCAACGATTTCGTCAGACGATTGATTCCGAGGAAGAACTTCGTGAAATTGTCGGGTTTCCGAGTAAACTGGTCAAGAACAAGGTGATTTCTCATTTGGACAGCCATTGTAAGGAGTTTATAGCAAAATCGCCATTTTTGCTGATTTCCACCGCTGATGAGGAAGGCTTCTGTGATGTGTCCCCGCGGGGAGATAAGCCGGGATTTGTTTATATTCTTGATGATAAGCATCTCATTATCCCGGAAAGACCTGGCAATCGGAGAATCGACTCGATGCGCAACATTTTATCTAATGCCAGAATAGGGCTGATTTTTATTATACCCGGCATGGAGGAAACGCTGAGAGTTAATGGAAAGGCGACATTGGTGAAGGATGAAGATCTCCTTGATAAAATGAAAGTGAACGAGCGCCAGCCGCTTTTAGCAATAGGCGTGGAAGTGGAGGAGTGCTTTATTCATTGTGCCAAAGCATTTAAGCGTTCAGGCTTGTGGGATGCTGACTCCTGGCCTGAGAAAGAAACACTGCCATCAGCTGCCAAGATTTTATCGGCCCACTCCAAAATTCCAAATGAAGATGTTGCCGATTTGCTTGAAGAAAGCTATACGAAGCGGCTTTATTAATGGAGGCTGAGGATTTACAGACAGGTTGGACGACTTGTCTGTAAATCCTTTTTTTGTTTTTGACTGGGAGGGTGACCAAAGATGCTATTGGGGCAGTGCCTTTTCTTTTCACGGTTGTTTTAGTACGATTGAATAAGAGGATTCTGCCAGCAGGTGCTGGAAAACCTCCTTCGGCTTAAGGGACGAAAATACATAAGAGTGGAGGCAAAAAGCTTCTATATGGATGCGCATATGGTGAAACAGGCACTCAACAGGATAACATCAATGTCTCCGGCATTTGCTGAGGAACAGCCGGAGCTGGCCGAGGCGATCGCCCAATATCGGGCCTTTTATCATTTGCCGGCAACTCAATGCACCCATCAATACGGCTATATCACGACGACAGGGAAGCAACGAGTATTCGTCCAGCGCTTCGCTCCTGATAGCAAGGGGAAGCAGGAAACGGTGCTGCTGCTTCACGGCTATCTTGACCATCTCGGTTCTTTGTCGAAGACAATTCACTTTTTAGTGGAGGAGGGCTATACGGTCGTCGGCTTTGATTTGCGCGGGCATGGGCTTTCGACGGGGGACAGAGCAACGATTAAACAGTTTAAGGAGTACGAGGCTGACCTTCATTGCGTTTACGAGCAGGTTCTCGCCGGTAGACAGCCTGTCCATTTGCTTGGCCACAGTACCGGGGCAACGGTCGGGCTGCATTATTTGCAGAGGCGAAGAGAGGCGTTTGACAAGGTTATTCTGATTGCGCCGCTTTTGCGGCCGTATATGTGGCGGCTATCGACGGTAGGTATGGCGTTTGGCAAACGCTACATAAAGAAGCTGAAACGGGTCTTCACAAAAAATTCCACTGATCAGGCCTATTTAACTTTTACAAAAGCTGATCCGTTGCAGGAAAGGAAGCTTCCGCTTGATTGGCTGGTGGCGTTGAAGCAAATGATTGACGGAGAAAACAAACGGCATCCTGCAGACGAGGAGCTTGTTTTTTTAATGATACAGGGTGACAGGGATCGCACAGTCGATGGACGGTACGGAAGAAGCTGGGCGATCGCCCATTATCCGCAGAGCACATTTGTGTTGATGAACGGCGGCAGGCATCAGCTTTTGAATGAAGAAGCGGTGATCCGTACTCAGACTTTCAGATTGATTGCACACTATTTACGCCATAAACAGGGGGAGTAAGCATGGAACGAATAAAGTTGGCCGAAGATTTGTCTTTCTCACGGCTCGTGTACGGGCTGTGGAGGCTGGCGAATTGGAAGCAATCAAGCGGACAGACTCTTGATCTGCTGAAATATGTTTATGAACAGGGCGTTACAACATTTGATCACGCCGATATTTATGGAAGCTATACATGTGAAGAGCTGTTTGGAGTTGCTCTTGCCAAGGAGCCATCCTTGCGGCAAAAAATTGAAATTGTCACGAAATGCGGGATTGTTCTCCCTTCGCCGCAGCGACCGAACCATAAAACGCATCATTATCATACATCCAAGTCCCATATTATTGCCTCGGTGGACCAGTCGCTTAAAAATTTGCAGACGGATTATATTGATGTTCTGCTCATTCACCGGCCTGATCCGCTGATGAATCCTGAGGAAGTGGCAGAAGCCTTTGAGACACTAAAGAAAGACGGGAAAGTACGTTACTTTGGTGTTTCCAATTTCAAAAGCGATCAGCTGACGATGCTGCAATCGTATGTGTCAGAGAAGCTGGTGACCAATCAGGTCGAGCTTTCTCCGCTCGTTTTGGAAAACATCGAGGACGGGACAATGAATGCTTGTTTGGAGAACAGGCTCGTTCCGATGATCTGGTCACCGCTCGCCGGCGGCAAGCTTTTTTCGGACATGAGCGAAAAAGGAGTGCGCGTCCGTGAAGCGTTAACAGAGGTGCAGAAAGAGATTGGTGCCGGCTCGATTGATGAGGTCGCGTATGCTTGGATTTTGCGTCATCCGGCTAAGACAATGCCGATTATCGGCACGCAGAAGAAGGAGCGGATTCAAGCGGCAATCAATGCGCTGCAATATGAGTTAACTCTTGATCAATGGTTTGCGATTCTTCACAGCTCGCTTGGCCATGAAGTGCCGTAAGAGGGGGAGAGAAAGCTGGTAGAACTGGGCCAAAAGGTAAATAAACAACCTTCTGGCCCAGCTCTCATGTGTAGACCGGAAACGCTGCCAGTTTCAGTGCTTTACCCGAGCTTCTTCAATCGGGCGATCAGTTCATTTGTCACTTCATTTGTCGAGAAGGTACCGCCGAGATCAGGAGTGGTGATCTGATCAGCGAGAAGCGATTCAATCGTAGCGAGCAATGCTGAGCCGAGCTCTTCCTCGCCAAAATGGTCGAGCATCATTTTCGCTGTCCAAATTTGTCCGATGGGATTGGCCATTCCTTTCCCGGCAATATCGGGCGCTGAGCCATGAACCGGTTCGAACATCGATGGATATTTGCCGTTAACATTGATATTTGCTGAAGGGGCGATACCGACGCTACCCATGATCGCCGCGCCAAGATCGGTCAAAATATCGCCGAATAAATTGCTTGCCACGATGACGTCAAAGCGATGCGGGGCGGTGACGAAAAAGGCGGCCAGCGCATCGATATGCTGTGAATCCGTTTCAATGTCAGGATAATCACGAGATATCTCGCTGAAAATCCGGTCCCAGAACGGCATTGTATGAAAAATACCATTTGATTTTGTCGCGCTTGTCAGCTTTTTGCTGCGCTTTTTCGCCAATTCAAACGCGTAGCGCATCGCCCGCTCCGTCCCTTTGCGGGAGAAGATCGCATTTTGAATGGCGATTTGGTCCCCACCTTGATAGATTTCGCCGCCTACTGAACTGTATTCTCCTTCACTATTTTCCCGGACAACGATCAAGTCAAAATCGTTTGGATTTACTAAAGGAGAGCGCAGCCCGTTTAACAGCTTGGCCGGCCGGACATTAATCACCTGTTCAAATTCCCGGCGAATCGTCAGCAACAGTCCCCATAATGAAATATGATCGGGCACGACTCTGGGATCGCCGACCGCCCCTAAAAAGATGCTGTCAAAATCGGTTAACTGTTTCAGCCCGTCATCAGGCATCATTTTACCGGTCTCTGTATAATATTCGCAGCTCCATGGAAAGCGAGTGAATTCGAACGAAAGACCGCCATGAAGCGCAGCAATTGCCTTTACTACTTCCTCGGCCGCGGGGACGACCTCTTGGCCAATTCCATCTCCGGGGATACTTGCTACCTTAATCGTTTTCATTTTCTATGACTCTCCTTCGTGAAAAAAGTTTTGTAAAAATGGTAATAGCTCCTGGAGAACGGCTTCGGGCTGTTCCTCAGGCACATAATGTCCACAGTCGGCAATTGCTTTTCCGCTAACGGTCGTTGCGACCTCTTTCCAGTAATCGAGTACGGGTTGATCGGCTAAATTTCCATGATCACCCCATAATAGCAGGCAAGGCTGTGTCAGTTTTCGCTGAACTTGACGCTCCGCCCGATACTTTGGCAAATCGACTTCATAGGTGGCGCGGTAGTCATTTAGCGCGGCCTGATAACCGCCCGGCTCCTTCCAAGCCCGGAGGTATTCCTGCCACACACCCTCTTTTTTTAATTGCTTGAGCAGTTCCGGGCTGCGGTTAAATAAAAACTGCAAATAAACTTCTTCGCGGCCTTCGATTAATGCTTCAGGCAAGTCAGGCACTAATTGGAACGTCCAATGCCAATATTTTTTCGAGGCTGCCGAAACAGATAGCTGATCATAAATTAATTCCAGCGGAAGAATATCAATAAGGCTAAGGGCGGCGACGGTATCTGGATAATCAAGGGCAAAGCGTCTTGCCACCCTCGCGCCGCGATCATGGCCGACGAGCGCGATTTTTTTTAGCTGCATGGAAGCGATCAATTCGTAAACATCACGTGCCATCGTTCCTTTATCATAGCCGTTCATTCCTTCCGGTTTCTCCGAATCGCCATAGCCTCTTAAATCGACAGCAATGACATGATAGCGCTTTATTAATTCAGGAATGAGATAACGCCACATCTGCCAATTTTGCGGGAAGCCATGTAAAAGGACGACCGTTTGATGATGCTGTTTTCCTGCTTCCACATAGTGAAGACGCACACCGTTTACAAGTGCATACTGCTTAGTAAGTCCTGCTTGCTGAAGGTTTTGCCAATCATTCATTTGCTAAATCACCTCACATCGTAATAGCTTGCTAGGTACAGTCTATCTCGTTTACTATATAATTAAAAATGATTCATTTTGAATAATTCAATCACTTTTTTTGATGGTTATAGGGAAGGGGAGTTAAAGATGGATATGAAAGATCTGCTTATTTTCAAAACGCTCGCCGCTGAACAAAACATCACAAAAACAGCGGAACGGTTGAACTATGTCCAATCGAATGTGACGGCAAGAATGAAAAAGCTGGAGACAGAACTCAACACACAGCTGTTTTATCGTCATCCACGCGGCATCAGTTTGACGGGGAAGGGAAAATTATTATTAAAACAGGCCGAGGAGATTTTGCTGCTTGTCAACGAAACAAAAAAAGCGATCCAGGATTCAGACGAGCCCCATGGCTCGCTTTCCCTAGGAACAAATGAAACAGCCGCCGCGGCCCGACTGCCGCAGCTGTTGGTGAATTATAACGAGCAATTCCCGAATGTCGAGCTATCCTTGCGCGTCGCGTTAACGACACAGCTCATCCAGGATGTGCTTACACATAAGCTGGACGGAGCTTTTGTCATCGGGCCGATTGAAGACAATAAGTTGGAAGCCATCCCAATCTATCAAGAGGAGCTTGTGATCATTTCCAATGCAAAGCAAGACATTGAGCTAAGCGCAAAAAATATCTTGACGCGTCCTCACTGTCCATATAAAACAAGACTCGACCGCTGGTTTGAGACAAATCAAATTTCTCCAGGGAATCGGCTGGAGCTCAGCACCTTGGAAGCGATTTTACATTGCATCGAGGCAGGTCTCGGCATAGCGATTTTAC
Organism: Halalkalibacter oceani; assembly: GCF_040544555.1. Taxonomy (NCBI): domain Bacteria; kingdom Bacillati; phylum Bacillota; class Bacilli; order Caryophanales; family Bacillaceae; genus Halalkalibacter; species Halalkalibacter oceani. The sequence continues at coordinate 5,791 of NZ_JBEPKD010000004.1, read as the reverse complement.
CAAAATCGCTTGCCACCCAGCAAATCAATGAGGGAACGCTCACCGTTCATACCCTTCCCCCTGAAGAGCAAACAGTCGATCTCTTTTTCATTCATCGAAAAGACATTTATCTGGACCAGGCCTACCGCTCCTTTTTACGTTTAATCAAAGAGGAAGAACATAGCAACTAACGCTCTGCCCCTGTAACCCGTCGCATTTTTCTGAGCGGCGGGTTGTTTTTATTTGGTTGAGTGAGGGGAAGAGCGGAGTAAACGGTGGAGGGGAAAAGAAGCTGTAAGATCCTAGCCATCCATGCCCCTGCCAAAGAATGCGATATGACACTGTTGATACTGATTTACTAGATTTCAAATTTCAATCTACGCACTCCATAAAGAGTGCGATTTAAAGTACGGCAAAGGGGTCCCTGTGTCAGCTGAATTTCAATCCACGCACCCATAAAGAGTGCGATCCGAATTGTCATTAACCAGGTGCTGAAGGAGACGATATTTCAATCCACGCCCCCATAAAGAGTGCGATGGGTTTAAGTTTTGGAGTAAGGATCAAGAGCCAAATTTCAATCCACGCACCCATAAAGAGTGCGATCGCAAGTCATTAAGCAAGCTCTACAAGAGCAAAAATTTCAATCCACGCACCCATAAAGAGTGCGATGAGCGCTGGATGGTCACGAAAAGTTCGCTAGGAGATTTCAATCCACGCACTCATAAAGAGTGCGATTTTGTATGCCCTGTACTGTGAATCATTTCATGGAAATTTCAATCCACGCACTCATAAAGAGTGCGATGCCACAGCTCACCCACCTGCTTGAGAAAGGGCACGCATTTCAATCCACGCACCCATAAAGAGTGCGATGATATTGATTGATGCTGGAATAGCAAAGACCAAGATCATTTCAATCCACGCACCCATAAAGAGTGCGATAAAGCTATGGCTGGAGTAAGAAAGCTGAAACATTAATTTCAATCCACGCACCCATAAAGAGTGCGATTGATTACATCGAAGCGTTTGGATTTAGCAGTGTTATTTCAATCCACGCACCCATAAAGAGTGCGATAACAAGAAAGGAAACGGATAAAAAAGCGACAGAGAATTTCAATCCACGCACCCATAAAGAGTGCGATTCGAATAATCCAACATGCTCTATTAATACAGATTATTTCAATCCACGCACCCATAAAGAGTGCGATGGGCGATTATTCTACCCTTGGCAATTCCTTCAGTAAATTTCAATCCACGCACTCATAAAGAGTGCGATTTAACGTAGTGCCAACTCGAATTCCTGAAGGTAATATTTCAATCCACGCACTCATAAAGAGTGCGATCGGATAATTCCAGCTCTGATCAGCCGCTCGCACGTATTTCAATCCACGCACTCATAAAGAGTGCGATGTGCGAACATAACGCGGATTATAACGCGGCAAAATTTCAATCCACGCACTCATAAAGAGTGCGATGGTCGACAGACTATATAGAAAAGGTTGAATTAAACATTTCAATCCACGCACTCATAAAGAGTGCGATAGCCCGATTTCCCCTAAAAAAAGGAAAAACAGCGCTGGTGAGTACTTTTTATTAACTTTTCTTGGTAATAGAATAGCATATTCTTGTTTGGTGTTACATATTTTTTCATATTTCAGTCTTTTTTTGGTGCGAGTGATCCGGGGTTTTTATGTGCGCTTGGGGTTCGCACCGGCTACCCACTATGAAAAGCTAAGAAAGATATTTGCTGATGTCGGTCACTTTGCCGTCGGGGAAATCATTTGATTCGAGCAGATCGACAATCACTTTGGCGACCTGATCTGGAGCAAGGAGCTTTCCTTCTTCCTTATAGCGGCGGAACGTATCGACATGAATGAAATCATTTTTATCGATTGAGCGGATTTCTCCTTGCATCGCCGTGTCCATAATACCCGGGCCAAAGGAGCAAATCTTTGCCGGGTGAGCGGCTTCCGCTTGTTCGACGGCGACGTTGCGGCTGAATAAATCAAGTCCGGCCTTCGCTGCGCCATAGCAGCTCCATCCGTAAATCGGACGCTGGCCGGCGCCGGAAGAAACGTTGATAATGCGTTTGTCTGCCGGACTGTTTGCGGTGTGCTTGAGAAATTCGGCGGTCAAAAGCATTGGTGCTGCGAGATTAACGTTTACATTTTTCTGAAGCTCCTCGCTTTCGACTCGCTCTAATGGGCGGGCGGGAGCGAGCAGTCCGGCGTTGTTGATAAGATGAATTTGCTTTGCTTCATCCAGTTCAATGGTGGAAAAAATCTTGTCCATTAACGCTGGGAGTGCAGAAACATTGCTTAAATCGACGGAATAGAAATGGTAGCCGATGTTGTGCTGCTCGGCGGCTTGCTTGATCTCTTCATTTTCGTTCCGGGAGATACAAATTAAAGTTTGTGCTTCTTTTGTGAGGAGCCGTGTAGCAATTGCTTGTCCTAATCCTCTTGATGAACCGGTAATAATGGTGTAATTCATCTTGTCCTCCTATTCTGAGACTGAGAAATTATTTCTTGATTTCTCTTTTAGTTTAACAGATTAAGGGAGAAGAGTTGATAATATGAACAAATGTCTTGATTCTTTGGCCGCTTTTTGTATAGTGAGAAGAGAAAGAAAAAGAGGAGGGGGAAAATGAATCTTTTTAAAGCGCATTTTGTTCATCCGTATACGCAGGTTCCATTAATTGTTTACTTTAATGAAAGTGATGGACATGTGACCTTTGAGAAAGATCAGGAAGTGCTCGACATTTTAATGAAAATGGAAAAGAAGATCGGCAAGGACCGGAAGTTTTTACGTGATCTTCATCGTACGAGTCACATGTGTAAAACCCAGTATCCGGTCGCTTCTTTTCAGGACGTATTTGACTTTTTGGAGGGGCTAGGTGTTGATAAAGAGGATCTGACCTTTCAGCAGCTTTATGTCCATTAATTCGTTTTCTAAGCCCCGCTGGCTTTTGTCCTAGCGGGATTTTTTTTGCGGTAAGAATACAGATACTAAATGCTATAGAATATATAGAGTCAAGTGTATTAGTTTAGTCGAATTTTCAGAATTCATTTTAGGATTTGATTGACAGGTGAATTGAGAAACAGTACAATGACGATAAATCTAATCGATTAGATCTGGAGGTTTTCTTTGATTTGGCAACGATAAAAGATATAGCGAAAAAAGCAGGAGTTTCAGTCGCCACAGTCTCCTATGTCCTCAATGACAGACCTGTGAGCGAAGAAAGAAAGACAAAGGTTTTAAAAGCAATTGAAGAATTAAACTATGTTCCGAATGAAGTAGCAAGAAGGCTTCGCGTCAAGAAGAATAATACCATTGCAATGGTACTGCCTGACATTATGAATCCTTTTTACCCTGATTTGGCGAAGGGCTGTCAGGATGTCGCCAGAGAAAACGGTTACACTTTGCTTTTATTCAACACAGAAGATAAGCAGGGACAATTTGCCGGCATAATGGTTCAAGTACGTAAAGGCGGAATAGATGGTATGATACTGGCAAATGCTTTGGAGAAAGATATTGAACAAGTAAAGAAGTTAATGGATACTTCCTTTCCTATTGTACTTGCCCACAGAGGGATAGAAGGTCTGGAGGTAGATTCAGTAACGGCTGATAACTTTTCGGGAGGCTACATGGCAGCGAAGCACCTGATTACTGGCGGCCATGTGAAAATAGCCTTTATTGAGGGGCTGAGAGGTTCTGCAGTAAGTGCTGACAGGAAGAAAGGCTTTTTGAAAGCAATGGAAGATGCAAACCTTGAAGTCAAGCCGGAATGGATAGTCTGGGGAAATACCGAATATCAAAAAAGCTATGAGGGAGCTAAGCGGTTATTGGAGCTACCCGCTGATGAAAGACCTACTGCCATTTTTTCCAGCTCTGATTTTATGGCACTCGGGGTAATTGATGCGGTTAAAGATTTAAACCTTTCCATCCCGGGAGATATAGCTGTTGTCGGATTCGATGATTTATTTATTACCTCATTTCGCTTTGTGCAACTTACGACCGTTCATATACCAAGGTATGAAATAGGCAGACGGGCTATGGAGCGATTAATAGAGAAAATCAATCAAAAAGATAAAAAAGATGATATCCAAAATGTTGTTCTTAGTCCAAAGTTAATGATCAGACAAACTTGTGGGGTTGAAAAAGGGTAAATGGTGTAAAGCCATTTCTTTTTCTCAGTCATTTCTAATCGATTAGATTTAATGAAAGCGCTTATATAAAAGGGGGGATGCTTAGAGGAATAATGACATTTTAAAGGAACGGAACATTGGCAAGCGATAGGATGGGTGTTGGTGGATAATATGAGCGTGAGGACAATGATTTGAAAGCTTAAAATTATTTATTGGTGGGAGGGTTGTGCTATGGTGGCACAGTCATGGATAGCCTTTTGGCTGCTTATATGTATGTTCTTTTTAATATTTATGATCGTTAAAATGAAGATTCATCCCTTTCTTTCATTGCTATTTGTGTCCATATTTTTTGGTTTGGCAAGTGGACTTGGGATAGAACAAACGCTTGATACGATTCTTAATGGGTTTGGTTCGATATTGGGAAGTGTAGGGATCGTCATTGTTTCAGGAATAATCATCGGTGAAATCCTTACGGCAACAGGGGGAGCTAAAAAAATTGCTCAATTTATTCTAGGTATTATCGGTAAAAAGAAAAGTACGCTAGGTACGAATGTCTCTGGAGCCGTCGTTTCTATCCCTGTATTTAGTGACTCCGGATTTGTGCTTTTAAACCCAATTATAAAATCCCTTTCTAAAGTCGGTAACATTCCTTATGTGTCCTTAGCTACAGCGCTGATGGCGGGCTTGATGACAACTCATGTGTTGATACCGCCTACTCCGGGGCCCATCGCAGGAGCTGAACTTTTAGGAGCCGACCTTGGGAAGTTTACGATTTATGCCCTCATTGTAGCCATACCTATTGTCATCGTCACTACTTTATGGGCAAACTCTAAGTTTCTAACGCGAAAATATCCGAAGATCATGGTGGAAGAGGATTTAGAACAATCTGATGAGTCAGAGAAAACAATTGTCCACACTCCATCGACTTTTCGCTCTTTTCTGCCCATCATCGTCCCTATTATTTTAATTATTGGCCAATCTTTCTCCAGTCAGTTTCTTTCGGGTGATTCTTTGCTCATAAGCATTATTATTTTCATTGGTTCCCCTCCAATTGCTCTTTTAATAGGGGTGTTACTGGCGTTTTTGCTTCCTAAAAAATTGGACGGAGAAGTGACAGATACGTGGGTTTCTAATGCTATTGAAAAAAGTGCCAATATCTTGCTCATTACAGCGGCAGGGGGAAGCTTCGGAAGCGTGCTTAAAGAAACAAATATCGGTGAGTTTCTAGGCGGGGAGGTATTGGCTCTCGGTTTTCCTGGATTTTTAATTCCCTTTATCATTGCCGCCTTAACAGTTACGGCTGTTGGCTCATCCACTGTAGCTATTACAACTGCTTCAGCGATTGTTATGCCGCTGTTAGGTGATTTAGGCATCAGTCCAGAGCTCGCCTTATTAGCTGTAGCTGTCGGTTCGTTAACAGTTATTCATACTAATGCAAGTTTATTTTGGATGGTTGGAAAAATGGGAGGAATGGATCTCAAACAAAGCTATTGGGCTGTTACATTTACTACATTGATTATGGGGATAACCGGAATTATAGCTGTAGGAATTCTCTCTTTCTTTATTTAAATTAAGTGAGTCAATTTCATAATTTGAACCCTTAGTCTCGCAAGGTTTTCAAGGCACGAAAAAAGGAGTACCTCCCCAAAAGTCGAATGAGTTAAGTG